>CAYPHV010000039.1:0-5337 GCA_964410645.1 uncultured Nautiliales bacterium | reverse complement strand
TCTCCATATCCATTGCGGCACTTCTGCGTAAAATGTGCTCATAGCCGCAACACACGGGGAATAAAACATAACAATTATAATCATGGCAACTGCTGCGGTAAACGGCATAGAATTTCTTATTTTATTTATTAAAGACTTGCTTGTTTCATTCTCACCACTTCCTGCGTTATACAAAACCGACATCGTCGATACCACAGTCTCTTTGGCTGCAAGACCAGCCAACAGCGAAACATCTTCCCTCCAGTCCAAATCAAGAGGTTTAAATACAGGTGCAATAAATTTCCCTATATGCGCGATATATGAATTTTCAAGAATTTTCGTATTCATTACATCTTTAAGTTTTTGTTTTTGAACTGTGGTTTGAACGTTTTCTATTTTTACGGAATATTCTTTTACAATATTTTCTCTTGGAAACGAACTCAAAAACCAAATGGCCAACGCCGAAAGCGCAATAAATGTACCTGCTTTTTTTAAAAACAGTTTTGTTTTAATCCACAGATCAAAAAGTATAGCTTTTAATCTCGGAAACCTGTATTTCGGAAGCTCCATAACAAACGGCTCCGGCTCCCCTTTAAACAATACTATTCTGAGTATCTTGGCGACAATCAGCCCTGTTAACGCACCGCCCACATAAATTCCAAACATTACAAAACTTTGAACAGACTTTGCGAAAAAGGCACTTACCAAAAGCACATAAATAGGAAGCCTTGCCCCACAGCTCATAAATCCGATTACAAGCATTGTTATAAGCCTGTCTTTTGGATTTTTAAGTGTTCTTGCCGCCATATATGCAGGAACCGAGCACCCAAATCCTGAAACCAAAGGAATAAATGCCCTTCCCTGAAGTCCGAAACGTTTTAACACCCCGTCCATTACATAAGCGGCCCTTGCCATATAACCGGTCTGTTCAAGCAAATTAAGCCCCAAAAACAAAATTAAGATATTCGGTAAGAACATAACAACCGCACCGACTGCCGGAATCACCCCGTTTACTATGGCATCTTTAAATTCTCCGTTTGGTAATATATTTCCCACAAAATTGCCAAAATCGTTAAATCCCGCACTAATCCAGTCCATAGGAATATTTCCAAGGCTGAATGTAACCTGAAATATTGCCCACATTATAAATAAAAATATAGGAAGTCCAAGCACAGGATGAATGAGTATTTTATCTATTTTTTCACTTGTTGTTTCATGCCTGGCTTTTTTTGCAATCTGCATTACAATCCCTTTAGCCAAAGCCAGTCTTTCTTCAAAAAATATTTCTTTGGTATCGTCTAAATTCGCTTCCCCTTTCATTATATTTTTATTTTTTTTTAAAATATCGACCAAATCTATAAACCACGGTTTTTCATGAACCAATTTATAAATATCCTCATCTTCTTCCAAAAGTCTGATAGCAATAAATCTTCTGTTAAATTTGCATTCTTTTATACAACTTTTCAAATTGGTAATTTTCTCTTCTATTGTTTCTGAATATTCAATATTCGGAAGATTTTTCTTTTCATATGTTTTGACAACCTTATTATATAATTCTTCAAGACCGAATTTTTCTTTTGCCGAAACATTTTCCGCTCTTATATCTGTAAGCTTAAAAAATTTATCTGTATCGATTTCCCCGCCGTTTTTTGAATATTCATCATACATATTAAACGCAATTACCATAGGCCTTTTTAAATCTGCTATCTGCCAGGTAAAACTTAAGTTTTTTTCAAGCTGATTCGAATCTATAACGTTTAAAATCACATCATATTCGCCATTTAACAAAAAATCTTTGGTAACTTTTTCTTCCGGAGTATACGGATGAAAAGAATAAGTCCCCGGTAAATCTACAAGTTTAAATTTATATCCGTTTCTTTCAAACTCCACTTCTTTTTTTTCAACTGTTACACCGGAAAAATTCCCCACATGAAGCGTTGCTCCGGAAATAGAATTAATTAAATGGCTTTTTCCGACATTCGGCTGACCAACTAATGCTATTTTTATTTTATTCATTTACTATCCCTTTTTATTTCTATTTGACTTGCCTCTTCTTCTCTTAAGGCCACCGGAATATGATTGATTTCCACTTCATAAGTATTTTTGGCAAGCGTATGTTTTAATACTTTTACCCTCTCGCCTCTGCTAAAACCCATTGATAAACATTTACTTTTTAAGGGCTCTTTTGCATAAATTTTTTTTATAATTCCACTTTCTCCTATTTTTAATTCATTTAATTTCATAAAGCACCTTTTTTATTGTTATAATATCAAAAAGTTCAAAAATTTTTTTTGACATATATCAAAAAAGGATAAAAATGAGACTTTCAACCCCGCTTAAATCAAATTCAATAAAAATAATGCTTCTTGGAAGCGGCGAACTTGGTAAAGAAGTTGCAATTGAAGCAAACAGACTAGGATGTGAAGTAATTGCAGTTGACAGATACCCAAATGCACCCGCTATGCTTGTTTCACAGAAAAATTATGTAATTAATATGAAGAATAAAGACGAAGTTTTAGACGTAATAAGAAGGGAAAAACCGGATTTTGTACTGCCTGAAATAGAAGCTATTAATATAGAAGCGTTATTTGAAGCTGAAAAGGAAGGAATTTTTGTTATTCCAAACGCAGAGGCTGTAAATAAAACAATGAACAGAAAAAATATAAGAAAATTCGCAGCGGAAACATTAGGGCTTAAAACCAGCAGATATAAGTTTGTTTCAACCTGCGAAGATTTAAAAAACGCCTGTAAAGAACTTGGTTATCCGGCTGTGGTAAAACCTGTTATGAGCAGTTCCGGTCACGGACAAAGTATTGTAAAATCAAGTGAAGAAATAATAACCGCCTGGGAAACGGCAAAAAACGATGCAAGGGGAAGCGCAGATGAACTTATAGTGGAAGAATTTATCGATTTTGATTATGAAATAACACTTTTAACGGCAAAAAATGACAGTGAAATTGTGTTCTGTCCTCCTATCGGGCATATCCAAAAAGGCGGAGATTATATTTTTTCATGGCAGAAAATGGATATGAGTGAAACAGCTTTGCAAAAAGCCAAACACACGGCAAAAACAATCGTTGAAGGATTAGGAGGTCGGGGAATATTCGGAGTTGAAATGTTTGTAAAAGGAAACACGGTATATTTCAGTGAAGTATCTCCTAGACCTCACGATACAGGGCTTGTAACATTAATTACCCAGTCTCAGAGCGAATTTGCACTTCATATAAGAGCCGTTTTAAATCTGCCTTTGGGATTTGAATTTTTAACTCCGGGAGCCAGTGCGGCATTTAAAGCCAACAAATCAACTTACACTCCTTCATTTAATATTGACCCTCAAATTTTCAGCACTAATTCAAGATTTATAGTTTTTGGAAAACCGGAATCTCATCCCGGCAGAAGAATGGGAGCATTATTAGTAAGTGACAAATCTTCAAAAGAAGCTTTAGAAAAAGCAAAACTTCTAATTTCTAAAATCTCAATTGATTAAAATTTAATCACTTTTCTCTTTCTTTTATCTTCATTTGTATATTATACTTTCAATAAAAAAGGAGTCTTATGAAAAAAATAGAAGCCATTATTAAACCGTTCAAACTTGATGATGTAAAAGACGCACTTTTTGACATTGGTATAAACGGAATAACCGTCAGTGAGGTTAAAGGACACGGAAGGCAGCAGGGACATACTGAACTTTACAGAGGTGCCGAATACGTAGTTGACTTTTTACCTAAAATAAAAATTGAAATTGTTATAAAAAAAGAAGATACTAAAAAAGTTATAGATACTATTATAAAAAATGCCAAAACAGGAAAAATAGGCGATGGTAAAATTTTTGTCTTGCCGGTGGAAAAAGCAATAAGAATAAGAACAGATGAAGAAAACGAAGAAGCAATATAAATAAAGGAATATTATGGACACTGCTTGGGTAATTGATACATTTTTTACTCTTTTTTCATTTACATTAATTATCTTAATGGTGCCCGGTTTTGCAATGCTTGAAGCCGGGCTTGTCAGGACAAAAAACGTAACAGCAGTTTTAACAGTTAATACCATGATTTATATAATTGCAAGTTTAGTATTTTTCTTTTGGGGATATGAATTAGCTTTTGGAGGCTGGAGTGGAAGCTCTATGAGCAAATATGCCGTATTTTTATTTCAAATGGCATTTGTCGGAAAAACTATAAATATAATGAGCGGAGGGGTGAGTGAAAGAACAAGAATTATTCCACTTTCTGTTTTTGCAGTTTTTATGGCCGGGCTTATATATCCTTTAGTTGTTAATTTCACATGGGGGGCCGATTTACTTAAAGGAACATTTTTAGATATTTCAAATATGCATGATTTAGCAGGTTCCGCTGTAATTCACTCAACCGGCGGATGGGCACTTTTAGCTGCAATTTTAATTATAGGAAGCAGAAAAGGCAAATATACAAAAAGAGGTATAAAAGTATTTCCGGCCAGTAACATTCCTTTGGTAGTATTAGGGGCTTTGCTTTTATGGATAGGCTGGTTTGGATTTAACGGCGGAAGTGTTGGAAGTATTTCAAGTAAAAATGCAGCCGATACAGTGGCAAAAGTAGTTATGAATACAAACAATGCAGGGCTTATCGGAGGATTAATCGTATTTATTTTAAGTTATCTTACATATAAAAAATTTGATATTACAATGGTTTTAAACGGTGCCCTCGGCGGACTTGTGGCAATTACCGCCGGTGCTGATGTATTAACTCCGCTTGAATCAATTATTGTAGGTTTAATCGGAGGAATTTTGGTTTTTTATGCCATACCTTTTTTTGACAAAATAAAAATAGACGACCCCGTAGGTGCCCTTTCAGTTCATTTGGTAAACGGAGTTTGGGGGACAATTGCAGTAGGTTTATTTGGAAAAGCAAATTTATTTGCTCAAATAAAAGGGGTTATAGAAATTGGCATTTTTGTATTTATAATTTCTTACATAATAATCTATATAATAAACAAATTCATACCATTCAGGGCCAATGAAGATGAAGAAGTCGAAGGGCTTGACGTAACAGAATGCGGAATAGAGGCATATCCGGAATTTAAAAGAGCTATTTAATATTTAAAATTTTTTTCAGTTATCTCTTTTTTTATTTTCTCTGAAATATTATTTAATATTTTTACTTCGCCTGATAATTTTCCTGCTTGTTTAATATTTTCTTCATCCATATTTTTCATTTTATTCATTGATTCATTGATATTGCTTATTTCATTACCCGTTTCTTCAATATTATTTACTACTTCTTGGATAGATTGAACAAGTCTTAATACATTTACGTCGATTTCATTTAAACTTTTTTGAGTCTTTTCAGCAAGTTTTCTAACTTCATCGGCAACCACAGC
>CAYPHV010000038.1:0-11647 GCA_964410645.1 uncultured Nautiliales bacterium | reverse complement strand
TTGTTGAATATGAAGATAAAGAAGAAATAACCCGGTATATAGAAAGTTTACTTCCAGATGTAAAAGTATTGCATTAAATAAATGTGCTTAATAAAAAGCAATTATTTCGCTTTATTTAATTAATGCTTATAATCTAGAATAGCCTGAAAAAGGCTTAATCCATATCGTTTGGATCAAGCGGCGGACGATTGTCTTTTGGTGTTATAACCCAAAAATGTCTTACTTCACTTCTGAAATTATTTAAAATAAATTTGGCTCTTTTACTTCCTGTTGCGTTTAGATATTCAATAAGTCTTTTTTTAAGATAAATTTTTGGTTTTTCATTTTCGTCTGTATCTATTCTTCTTATTTCAATAAGTTCCGGATTAATTTTGTCTACCAAAGAATGTTCTTTATCGTATACAAAAGCAACTCCACCTGTCATACCGGCGCCGAAATTTATGCCCGTTTTTCCGAGTATTATTACCTCTCCGCCTGTCATATATTCACACGGATGATCCCCGGTGCCTTCCACAATGGCAACAGCACCCGAATTTCTAACGGCAAATCTTTCTCCTACTGTTCCTGATATAAACAGTTTTCCGCCTGTTGCGCCGTAAAGACATGTATTGCCTGCTGCAGCTCCTTGTTTTTTTGGAATGATAATTATTTTTCCGCCTGCCATTCCTTTTCCTACATAATCGTTTGCCACACCTCTTAACACTATTGTCATTCCACGGCTTAAGAATACTCCGAAGCTCTGTCCCGCAATCCCTTCTAATTTATAAACGATGCTATCTTCCGAAAGTCCCTTATCTCCATAATATTTGGCAATTTTTCCGCTTGTAAGTGCTCCAAAACTTCTGTTTAAATTGCATATTTTTGCCTTAATTACAGATTTATGATTTGGATTTTTTATTGTTTCCATAGCCTTGGTTAATAATTCTTTTTCAAAATTATTATGATCAAAGGGTATGTTTTCTTTTGATTTGGTATTTTTTCCGTTTATGTGTTTAAACAAAAAGGACAAGTCAAATTTTTTGGCCAGCGGAATATCTTTTTTTATAATCAAATCGTTTCTTCCAATAATTTCGCTTAAAGAGGTATATCCTGTTTTTGCCAGCCATTCTCTTACATCTTCTGCCAAAAATGTTATATAGGTGATTATTTTTTCAACGCTTCCATTAAATTTGGCCCTGTATTCTTCATCTTGGGTTGTGATTCCTTTTGGGCATTTGTTTGTTTGGCAGTTTCTGCAGAATATACATTCAACCGCTAGCATAATAGCTGTTCCGAACGCGTATTCTTCAGCACCGAGCAATGCCGCAAACATTATATCTTTTCCTATTTTTAGACCTCCGTCTGTTTCAAGCGTTACCAATTCTCTCAAATGGTTTTCCTTTAAAGAATTGTGTGCGTCAATAAGTCCGATTTCCCATGGATCTCCGGCGTGTCTTATGGACGTAATAGGAGCTGCCCCTGTTCCTCCGTCGGCTCCGCTTATGGTAATTTTGTCAGCATAGGCTTTTGCGACTCCCGTTGTAATTGTTCCAACTCCCGATGTTGAAACGAGTTTTACACTGATTTTTGCCTTAGGATTTATCTGTTTTAAATCGAATATCAATTGTGCCAAGTCTTCGATTGAATAAATATCATGATGAGGGGGAGGGGAAATCAATGTTTTACCCGGTGTTGTATGACGGAGTTTTGCAATATACGTTGTTACCTTAAAACCCGGAAGCTGACCTCCTTCTCCCGGTTTTGCGCCCTGGGCTACTTTTATCTGAATTTCTTCGGCATTTGCGAGATATTCAGGCGTTACTCCGAATCTGCCTGATGCAACCTGGCGAATTTTACTTCTTGTGATTGTTCCGTTTCTTTTTGTGTCTTCTCCGCCTTCTCCGGAATTGCTTTTAGCCCCCAGTGTGTTCATAGCCTCTGCAACAGTCCGGTGAGCTTCTGGTCCCAATGCGCCTATGCTCATAGCCGCTCCGACAAATCTTTTAATTATGTTTTCTTTTGGTTCCACTTTATCTATCGGTATAGGTTTTCTGTCGGATTTAATATCCAGTAAATCTCTAATATATATAGGCTTTTGATTTTCTATCAGATTTTTAAATTCATTATAAATATTTTTGTCTCCTGTTTCAACCATTTTTGTAAATATTTTAACAAGAGGAGGGGTTATTTCATGATATTCTTCGTTTCTTCTAAATTTGAATACCCCGCCGGCCGGGATTTTGCTGTCGCTGAAAGCATTTTCATGTCTTTTGTTTATTTTTTCTTCGATATCTTCATAGGTAAGTCCGGGAATTAGCGTTTTACTTCCTGTAAAACATTCTTTTGTAATTTCTTTGCTTATACCGATAATATCGAATAATGCGGAATTTCTGTAACTGGCAATTGTGGAAATACCCATTTTGGACATAATTTTTAATATGCCTTTGTTTAAAGCCAGGTGTACATTAAATAAAGCTTCATCTTTAGATATATCCAATTCTTTATAAACTTCGCAGACTGTTTTGAATAATAAATAAGGATAAATGGCGGTTGCTCCGTATGCTATTAAAACCGCTGCATCGTGTGGATTAATGACTTCTCCTGTAATTGCCACAATACTAGTGAGGTGTCTAAGTCTATGATCAATAAGTTTTTTGTGCAGTCGTCCCACTGCCATTGCCATAGGTATGGTTTTATGTTTTTTATCCAGTAATTCATCGCTCAAAAATATAATTCTAACACCGTTTTGAACATCTTTTACAATAGAATCTGTCAATGATTCAAGAGAATTTTTCAGATTTTTTTGAAAAGAAGTATAGTAAGTTTTATTTTTATAATTTTTTTCAAATCGCGGGGAAGATTCATCTCCGAAACTTTTTAACACATCAAGCTTTGTTCGGGTAAGAATAGGGGAGGTTGTTTTCAGTCTTTTGGCATGTTCGGGTTCTTCATCCAAGATATTATGAATTTCTCCAAATCCTGTATTCAGGCTCATAACTATTTTTTCTCTTAATGAATCAATAGGAGGATTGGTGACCTGAGCAAATTTTTGGCGGAAAAAGTCATGAAAACTTCTGAAAGGATAATCGCTAAAGCATGCAAGAGGCGTATCGTTTCCCATACTTCCGGTTGGTTCTTTTGCATCTTTTACCATTGGTTTTATCATTAAATTTATAACTTCTTTTGTAATTCCCACATATCTCTGCTTTGGAATAAAATCTTCAATCTCCAGCTGTTTATCTATTGCATACGGATTTTCTATATATTCTTGAAGATAAATCATATTTTCATTTAGCCATTTTGTATAAGGATTGCTTGATTTTAGGTAATCGTCTATATCTTTGTTTTTAAGAACAATTCCGAATTTTGTATCGATTCCTATCATTTGTCCGGATTGAAGTCTGCCTCTTTCAATTACCTCATCGCTGTCTGCAATATCTAAAACTCCGTATTCGCTTGCTATTAAGATTTTATTGTCTTTTGTAATAATATATTTTGCAGGTCTTAATCCGTTTCTGTCTAATACGACCGCAATATATCTTCCGTCGCTGACACTTACGGCGGCAGGTCCGTCCCATGCTTCAAATCTGGTTGAAAAATATTCGTAAAAAGATTTTAATTCGCTGTCAAGATACGGTGCGTTTTGCCAGGGCATTGGAATAAGGGCGCGCACGGCTTTGAAAAAATCCATCCCGTTCATTATTAAAAATTCTATCATTTTATCAAGAGAGCTAGAATCGCTTTCGTCGAATCTGGTAATCGGCAAAATCTTTTTAAGCTCGTTTCCATTAAATATATTAGATTTAATAGATTCTGTTTTGATTAGCGTATTAATCCGGTTAGCCTGTATTGAATTAATTTCGCCGTTATGCGCTATACATCTAAACGGTTGGGCAAGTCTCCATTCAGGCAGGGTGTTTGTTGAAAATCTTTGATGAAACAATGCGAAATAAACTTTAAAGGCGTTATCACTCAAATCCGGGTAAAAATCTTTTATATAATTTGGCATTAACAGGCCTTTATAGACTATTACCTTGGATGAAAATGTAGAAATGTAAAAATTTCTGTCTTCTATTACGTTTTCAATTTCTTTTCTTGTCAGATACAGTAATTCTTCAAATCTTTTAACAGCGATAATTGAGTTTGGAATTATAAATAAATGATAAATTTCCGGCATTATATTAAAAGCAAATTCTCCTAAAGCTTTCGTGTTTACAGGTACTTTTCTCCAGAACAGGGGCTTTAGATCATTCTTAATACAATATTCCTCCACGATTTTTTTATTATCTTCGTTTTTTAAAAAAATTGCACCTATTCCAAATTGTTCAGGCAAATCATATCCGTTTTCTTTTGCTGTTTTTTTAAAAAATTTTTTAGGCATTGAAAACAAAAGTCCGCTTCCGTCTCCGCTCTTTCCGTCGGCGGCTATCGCGCCTCTGTGCATCATTCTCTCAAGTGCCTTAACGGCATCTTCGGCCATTTTATGCGTAGGCCTTCCTTTAATATCTGCGATTACTCCGAAACCGCAATTGTCTTTAAACTCTAACATTGACATATAAATCCTTTAACTTTAAGGGGTTAATAATCCTATTTTATGAATGGCATAATTATAGCAAAAATGATGAAATAGCAAAAATGATAAAATTAGCTAAAATTTTAAAAAAAGGACAATATTGAAAGGCTTTATATTATCGACTGTCCGTGTCAGAGATGAAGATTTAATAGTCAGAATCCTAACGAAAAATGAAGTTTTAAGCCTTTACAGATTTTACGGGGCCAGGCATTCATATATAAATGTAGGGTATCATATTGATTTTACGGTGGAAGAATCTTCAAAAACGACTGTAAAAAGATTAAGAAATGTGACGCAGCTTTCTTTTCCTTTTCTTTTTGATATGGAAAAAATGCTGAATTTCAATATTTTTATAACTTTGCTAAGCAGACATTTAACAGGCGTAACCCGAATAGATGAATTTTATTATAATTTGATTTTGGATATTACCAATGTTTTAGACAAACGTGATTCCAAAAGGTGTCTTATTGAAAGCTATGTAAAACTTATTGAAAAAGAGGGAAGGCTTCATAAAAATCTGGAATGTTTTTTATGCGAAAAAAAAATAGAAAATAAAGTTGCGCTTGTCAGGGCTTTTTTGCCGGCGCATGAAAAATGTGTTTATGAAAACGGATTCGACAGAGAAAAAATAATAGATCTTTTTGAAAACAAAAAAAGTCTGCTTTTTAACGAAAAGGAAATAAACAGACTTTGGAAGATAATAAATCTCGGATTTTGAAAAATAAAAATTAAGAATAAATGTTACAATTTTAAAAAAAGGAATTTATATGGAAAAATTAAATAAAGCAATTGAAAAAATAAACAAAGACAAAGATTTAAAAGATGAAGAAAAAGCTGTCATAACTGAGCATTTAAAAGAATGGTACAATGAAAAAAAATCCATTGCGGCGCTTGAAGAAAAAATAGAAGAATGGTGGGACAAAGTTTTACCGTATTTGGATGAATCAGGACTTATTTAAGATATTCTCCTTTTTCCAGCCCAAGATATAAGCTAAATCCGAAACTTGTAGTATAACTTGTTATTACAGCCGCGGTCATAGGTATTACAACATCGGCATGTGTCATTTCCGTAATCATAACAATAGCTGCAAGCGGAGTTTTGGCCGATGCTGCAAGAGAAGCCCCCATTCCCGCCAGTGAAAACATTACTATTTCATGTGGAAAATAATGCCCGAATATATTTCCCACAGCCGCTCCTATTAACAAATTCGGCAGGACCAGTCCTCCAGGAATCCCAAAACCAAGTGTAAAACTCGTGATTATTAAAGTAAATAAGATAATGGCTAAATCAGCGTACAGGCTCAGTTGATTTTGGGCAATATCCGATATTATCGCCATATGGGCCGGGGCCGAGAGAATATTTCTGTTTTGTGTTATATAAAAAAGAAATATTAAAAAAGGAAGGGCTATTAAAGTTCCTATTACAGGTCTTATTTTGGGGTTTATAATTTTTGAAAATTTTGACGTAGTCTGAAAAAGAATTGTATAAAAATAAGTAATTACAGAAATAACAAGCCCCATTAAAATAATATAAGGAATATCTCTTAATTTCCAATACGGGTTATTATTTAAAAGAATAAACGGATGATTTCCCCTGAAAAACGAAAAAGTAAGGTAGCTAATGACTGAGGCTATAATCATAGGGACAAACGGTCGGTAATCCAAATCATGCTCGTTTTCTATTTCCATTGCAAATATACTGCTTCCAAGAGGCGCTTTCAAAAGCGAACCTGTAAATGCGCCTCCTCCTATAAGGCCCAGTATGTTTTTATACCGTTTGCCAAGTCCGTAAATCCTTCCCATCATTTCTCCAAGACCTACTCCGAGAAAAAAAGAAGGGCCTTCTCTGCCCGCTATGAATCCTCCGGATAAAGTCAATGTGGAAATAATAAATTTTAAAAATATTTCCAATGGTTTTATATATTTATTTGTTTTTATATGTAATATGGAAAAACCGATTCCAGGACCTCCGACATTAGGTGCTTTATTAATTGCTAATCCGGTAATAATTGCCACTAATACGGGATAAACAAGTAATAATATAAAATTTGAATTTAAAACAATATTTATTTTTACAATTAATAAATCCATAATAGCCGCCAGTGTGCCGGTAACAATACCTATGGCAATGGCATAAGGTATCCATCTGCCAAAAAAAATTGACATTGTGATAATGTCCAGTTTGATATTGAACTGAGACTTTAAAATTTCAATAAATTTTTTAAAAATATTTGTAGAATCTTTTGAAGATTTTTCTTTTTCCATGAATACTTCCTTTTAATACTTTGAAATAAGAAAATAAACATATTATAGCAATAATAATAAATTTTTGATAAAATTACCCTAAAAATTTAAAAGGAGAAATAATGGACGAAGCAAAATATATTTGGATGGATGGTAATTTTGTTCCTTGGAACGAAGCAAAAGTTCATGTCTTAACTCACACACTTCATTACGGAAATGGGGCTTTTGAAGGAATAAGGGCTTATAAAACAGAAGACGGAATAGCTATTTTCAGACTTCAGGATCATACAAAAAGGCTTTTAAATTCGTCAAAAATTTTGAAATTAGATGTTTCTTTCAGTCAGGAAGAGCTTGAAAATGCACAAATTGAGCTTCTTAGAAAAAATGAATTTAAAAAAAATGTATATTTAAGACCGTTGGTTTATTTGGGATATGGAAAAATGGGACTTTATCATATAGGTGTACCTGTGCATGTGGCAATAGCGGCATGGGAATGGGGTTCATATCTTGGAGAAGAAGGAATGGAAAAAGGAATCAGGGTTAAAATTTCCTCAATTGTAAGAAACTCTGTTAAATCAATGTTTGGGAAAGCAAAAGCGGTTGCCAATTATTTAAATTCTCAAATGGCAAAATACGAAGCGGTTGAATGTGGATATGAAGAGGCTTTATTGCTTGACGAAGAAGGATTTGTAGCTGAAGGCAGTGGAGAATGCTTTTGTATTGTAAGAGACGGAACGTTGATCACTCCTCCAAATGATACTTCTCTTGAGAGTATAACCCAGGCAACTGTTATAGAATTAGCACGTGAAATGGATATTCCGGTTCAAAGAAGAAGAATAACAAGAGATGAAGTTTATATTTCAGATGAAGCATTTTTTACCGGAACCGCTGCAGAAATTACACCTATTAAAGAAGTTGACGGTCGAATTATAGGCGAAGGCAAAAGAGGAGAAGTGACAGCTGAATTGCAAAAAGCATATTTTGACGTAGTATACGGAAGAGATAAAACATATAAACATTATTTGACGTATATAAACGCATAAAATCAGTAATGATTGAAATTACATTAATTAATTAAAAGGATATTGATGCCGGCAGATTTAAACGATTGGAACAGTAAAAACAACAAGTCAAAATTTATCCCCCCGAAATTCACTCCCCCGAAATTTTTAAAAAGCGGCGGGAGCGGGATTATAATTGCGCTTATTGTAATTTTTTTGGTAATTATATTTAAACCCTGGATAATTATAAATGAAGGCGAAGTGGGTATTTTGGCAACAACAGGTAAATTTAGCAAAAATGTTTTAAACCCAGGTATGCATTTTTATGCCCCTTTAATACAAAAAGTTATTATTATGGATACAAAAGTGCATATGATAACATATAAAAGAAGTGCCCAAACCGGTTCTATGCCTGATCAATACGGAACAATAAAAATTTACCCCGCTATTAATGTGCTAGATGCCAGAGGACTTCCTATTACCGTTGAACTTTCGATGAGTTACAGAATAAATCCTATGGAAGCCGCTTATACAATAAAAACTTACGGACTTAACTGGGAAGATAAAATTGTCAATCCTATAGTAAGGGATGTAGTAAGAAATGTAATAGGTAAATTTCCGGCTGAAGAATTGCCTTCTAAAAGAAATCAGATAGCCACTTTGATAGAAGAACAGATAAGAAATCAGCTAAAAACAATTCCGCATCAGCCTGTTGTTTTTGAAAGTTTCCAATTAAGAGATATTATTTTGCCTGAAAATATTAAAGAACAGATTGAAAGAGTTCAAATTGCAAAGCAGGAATCCGAAAGAGCCAAATATGAAGTTTTAAGAGCAAAACAAGAGGCGCAAAAGGAAGCTGCAATAGCTCAGGGCAAAGCAAATTCGGTAAAAATTGAAGCCCAGGGTCAGGCTCAGGCCAGACTAATTCAAGCCAATGCTATGGCAAAATCGAATAAACTGATTTCTGCTTCCCTGACAAAAGAGCTGCTAAAACTTAAACAAATAGAAGTACAGGGTAAATTTAATGATGCATTAAAAGTAAATCCAAATGCAAAAATATTTTTAACACCTGGTGGAGCGGTGCCCAATTTATGGTTAAATGTGGATGAGCCTAAAAAAGTTATATCGAAATAACGGAGATACTAAATGAATAAAATAAATGTAGATTTTGAAAAAAATAACGGATTGGTGCCTGTAATAGTGCAGGAAATTGATACAAACGAAGTGTTAATGCTTGCATATATGAATGAAGAGGCGTTGCAAAAAACAATGAATACTGGTTTTGCGCATTATTTTTCGCGTTCACGTAATAAACTTTGGAAAAAAGGCGAGAGTAGCGGCAATACCCAGGAAGTTAAAGATATTTTAATAGACTGTGATAATGATACGGTTTTACTTAAAGTAAAGCAAAACGGGGTAGCCTGTCATACGGGTAGAAAATCGTGTTTTTTTACAAATTTAAAAACAAATAAAATTATTTTGGACAAAACTCAGGAAATAGAGTATAATTTCACAGATAAGTTATATCATACTCTGCTTGATAGAAAAAATGCAAATCCTGAAACTTCGTACGTTTCTTCATTATACCACAAAGGTGAAAATACACTTTTGAAAAAAGTTGTTGAAGAAGCCGGAGAATTTTGTTTTGCCGTTAAAGATGATGATAGAAAAGAAATTATTTATGAAGCTGCGGATTTGGCGTTTCATTCGCTGGTTGCCCTGGCTTATAAAAATATACATCCTGAAGCTATTTTAGAGGAGCTTAAAAGAAGAGAAGGTGTAAGCGGTATTGAAGAAAAAAGGAATAGGAAATCGTAATGACGCATATTCCTTATTTTACAATACTTCATTGGCTTGATATTGCCTTTTTTCTGCTTTTATTTATATTTTTAGCAATACTTTCTATTAAAGCTGCCGGTAATAATACAAAAATACTCATAAGTATGATATTTACTTCTTTTTTGGTTACGATATTCGGAGCTGTCATTGGACTTATTATATTGGAAAAATATACCAAAAAGGCCGAGCTTGTGGATGTCGATTCAAGAAGAGTGCTTATCAACGAGACAATGGCTATAAAAGGAAAAGTTAAAAATATAGGTAAATTTAAAATAAATTATTGTAAACTTAACATAAAATTGGTAAATAACGGATGGGGAGCAAAAGTATCTAAAGGTACATTTTTTAAATCCGGAGGTTTTAGTATTTTTGGCAGTAAGAATAAACAGATCAAACCAAATACAATAAGAATTACCAAATTTATAATAAACGGCGGTTTAAGACCCGGGGAAATTAAAATGTTCAGTGCAATAATTCCATATCCCCCATATTTTAAAAATACTGATATTAGTTATAAACTTTATTGCCATTAATTAAACAATAAAAAGGACATAGATGAATTTTAGCGATTTCAATTTAAAAGAAGAATTATTAAAAAGGGTAAAAGAAATAGGGTTTGAAAAACCTTCTCCGGTTCAGGAACAAGCAATTCCGTTTGTATTACAAGGAAGAGATGTAGTAGCACAGGCGCAGACAGGAACAGGAAAAACAGCTGCGTTTGGTCTTCCTATTTTAAACAATCTTAAACCGGGAGAAAAAGCACTTGTAATTACGCCGACGAGGGAACTGACTATTCAAAATAGCGAGGAAATTTTCAAATTCGGTAAATATTTGGGAACACATACAGCAACAGTTTATGGAGGCAGCAGTTATTCAAGACAGATAAAACATATTCATAATTCGGAATTTATTATAGCAACTCCGGGAAGGCTTTTAGACTTACTTAAAAGCGGTAAAATTGATATAGCTCCGAAATATGTTGTTTTGGACGAAGCCGATGAAATGCTTGATATGGGATTTTTGGATGATATTAGAGAAATATTCAAGTTTGTTCCAAGCGACAGGCAGACATTGCTTTTTAGCGCCACTATGCCAAATCAAATTAAAGAATTGGCAAAAAAAATTCTTAAAAATCCTGAATTTATATCAATTACGAAAAAACAGGTTACAAATGAAAATATTAAAGAATATTTTTATGTAATAGATGAAAGTGAAAGAAAAGACGCTCTAATCAGATTATTTGATTATAAAAATCCTAGTAAAGCAATTGTCTTTTGCAGAATGAAAAGAGATGTCGATGAAATAGCAGAATATTTAGGCGGCGCGGGAATTAACGCAAAAGGTCTTCATGGAGATATAGATCAAAGAAGAAGAGAAGAGATAATGAAAGGTTTTAAACACGACAGAATAGATGTTTTAGTTGCTACGGATGTGGCGGCAAGAGGTCTTGATGTAAATAATGTTTCACATGTGTTTAATTATCATTTACCGCTTGATCCTGAAAGTTATGTTCATAGAGTAGGAAGAACCGGAAGAGCCGGAAAAGAAGGAATGGCCATTTCGCTTGTTACTCCTTATGAGTTTCAGGCGTTAAGTAAAATTCAGAAAATTTCTAAAATTATACTTAAGGAAATACCAAGTCTTAATGATATTAAAGACAATGAAATTAAAAAAATACTTGAAAAAATAGAAAAAGTCAAAGCCAATGCCAAATCTGTTGAAATAGTTAAAGAGCTTCAAAATAATTTTGATTTATTAACAATTGCTACAAAATTTGCAACAATGCTTTTTAATAAAGAATCTGACGGAAAACAAAGAATAGGTAAAACTATTACTGAAGCTAAAAAGATGATAGAAAGAAGCCATGACCGCAATTCAAGAAACAGTTCCAGAGGATATTCAAGAAACAGAGGCAGAGGAAGCAGCAGAAGTAGAAGTAGTAGCAGAGGAAGCAGTAGAGGAAGCAGTAGAGGCAGAAGAGGTTAATTTATTTCTTTTGTCTTACTTTTTT
>CAYPHV010000037.1:0-11798 GCA_964410645.1 uncultured Nautiliales bacterium | reverse complement strand
AAAAAGAAAGATTAATACTTGAGAGAAGAAGAACAAAATTGGAACAGGTTTTAGGTGGTATCAGAAATATGAAAAAAATTCCGGATATGTTGTTTATCGTTGATACTGTAAAAGAAAAAATTGCAGTGGCTGAAGCCAATAAACTTGGACTGAAAATAATCGCACCTATTGATACAAACTGTGACCCGGATGTTATTGATTATCCGATTCCTGGAAATGATGATGCAATAAGAAGTGTAAATCTTTTTTGTAAAACAATAGCCGATGCTGCTATTGAAGGCAAAGAATTAATTGAAAGTGCGCAAGAAGAAGCACCAATTAGTGAAGAAGAAATGAGCGGGGAAATAAAAGAAATCAAAGAAGAATCAGCGAGTGAAGAAAAAAATGAAGAAGAAATTCAAAAAGAAGTAAAAGAAATTCAAGAGGAGGTATAAATGGCAGTTATAGCGGCTCAGGTAAAAGATTTAAGAAAAAAAACCGGTGCGGGAATGATGGATTGTAAAAAAGCATTGGTGGAAGCAGGGGGAAATGAAGAAAAAGCTGTTGAAGTTTTAAGAAAAAAAGGTCTTGCCAAAGCGGCTAAAAAAGCAGACAGAAATGCGGCTGAGGGAAAAGTGGAAATTTATATAACAGATAATAATAAAAAAGGAAGTATAGCAGAGGTAAACTGTGAAACTGATTTTGTTGCAAAAACAGATGAATTTGTGGATTTTGTAAGTGAAACAGTAAAAACTATAAATACCAATAATGTTACTGATGTAGCTTCTCTTATGAATGTTAAATTTAAAGAGGGAACATTTGAAGAAGAGCTCAAAGTTAAAATAGCTAAAATAGGTGAAAATATCGTGCTTAGAAGACTGGCTACAATAACTGTCCCTGAAAACGGAATTGTGAACGGATATATTCACGCAGGCGGCAAAGTTGGTGTTTTGGTTGTAGCGCAATGCGACAGTGAAAAAACATGTGAAGCTGTTAAAAATATTTTGAAAAATATAGCAATGCATATTGCGGCTATGAAACCGACTTATTTAAACCCCGAAAGTGTTCCGGCGGATGTGCTTGAAAAAGAAAAAGAAATAGCAAAAGCCCAGCTTTTAAAGATAGGAAAACCTGAAAAAGTAATTGAAAAAATTATCCCCGGTAAAATTAAAAAATTTTATGAAGATACATGTCTTACAGAACAAGAATATGTAAAAGCTGAGAAAAAAGAAAGCGTTGCAAAGACTTTAGAAATGGCTGCTAAAAAAGTCGGAGGAAATGCTAAGCTTGTAGATTTTATAAGATTTGAAGTGGGAGAAGGTTTAGTAAAAAATGGTTGTACATTAGCAGATGAAGTGGCCGAAGCTTTAAAATAAAAACCTCTTTTGGTTTTTTATTTGCCATAAATAATTCTTTGATACTTTTTTGAAAATAATCTGTTTTTTCTTTTGTTATAATTTTAAAAAAGGATGAATGTGCTAAAAGCTCGTAATGTGTCACATTCTTTTGATTGCATATTGTTTAAAGATATAAATCTGGAAATAAAATCAAAAGAAAAAATTGCAATTATCGGGAAAAGCGGAAGCGGAAAATCCACACTGCTTCATATACTGGCTACTTTTTTGCGTCCTCTAAAAGGGGAAGTTTTATATAATGATAAAAATATTTATAAATTAAAAGAAAAAGAACTTATTAATATTAGAAGATACGAATTTGGAATTATTTTTCAGTTTCATTATTTGTTCAGTGCGTTAAGTGCTTTAGAAAATATAGAAGCCGCAACTATTCTTTCGAATAAAAAAATAGATTTTCATTTAATAAAAAGACTAGGTATTAAAGATGTTTTAAATCAAAATATTCAGACGTTAAGCGGGGGACAGCAGCAAAGAGTAAGTATTGCAAGGGTTTTAAGTAAAAAGCCGAAAATTATTTTTGCCGATGAACCAACAGGTAATCTGGATAGAACAAATGCAAACGAAGTTATGGAAATTTTGTGCGAATATTGCGAAGAAAACAGTGCCTGTTTGATTACTGTGACCCACGACACAGAACTGGCTTCGTATTTTGATCAAATATATGAGCTTAAAAATAAAGGTCTTATTTGCAAATAGCATGGTTAAATGATATAAATATAGTAACTTTTATGCTTTTATTTATTAGATTTGCTTCTTTTTTAACTTTTATTCCTTTTTTTAATTATCCTACTATTCCGATGGTTGCAAAAGCGGCTCTTGCTTTTTGGCTTACTATTTTATTTTTTCCCGTTGTTCCAAAAGTTTCATTTGACATCAATATATACACTGTTTTTTTTGCGATTATGCTTGAAGTTATACTGGCTTTTTTAGTGGGAAGCGCTTTAAATCTGGTATTTGATATTTTGAGATTTACTGCCGAGCAGATCAGTTTTGTAATGGGTTTTACAATGGCCACTGTATTTGATCCTAATGCCGGCGTTCAATCCACTATTATGTCAGAGTTTTTGACATGGATTGCCGTTTTGGTTTTTATAACGTCAGGGGGAGATCATTTGGAAATAATTCTTTTGACAAAGTCTCTTCATACGTTGCCTTTTGGGACTCTTTTTGATATTAATGTCTTTTATCATTTTTTTGTGAATTATATGTATAAATATTTTTTATTCGGTTTTTCTCTGGCTTTTCCTATTTTGGCTGTTTCGCTTTTTAGCGATATTATATTCGGGATGATTATGAAAACAATGCCCCAGTTCAACTTATTGGTAGTGGGTTTTCCGATAAAAATCGCTATTTCGTTTTTGGTGTTAATAGCGGTTTTGGGCAGTATGATGAGAGTATTTGAAAATCAGATAATTTATGTATTTCATATTTTATTTTCTATTATCGGCTGAGTCTGTAAGGTTTGGAAACGGATTTAAGATAATAAAAAAACTTCTCAAATTTATCGGTTAAATTTTTATTTTTATGAATTATTATATATTCGTAATTTTTAAAAAAAGCACTGTAGGTATAATTTGCAGAGCCTGTAATCAGAATTTTATTATCAATGATTCCTATTTTTGCGTGAAGCTTTCCTTTGTTGCCGTCTTTAAAAGGTTTTCCGCTTAAAAGATAAATATGAATATTTTTAATAGTCGCCAGGTTGTATATTACGCTTCTTTTATATTTGGCTTCTTCTTTATCGGCTATTATTTGAATTTTAATATTTTTTTTTGCCGCTGTTTTCAGTGCTTTTGCAATTTTTCTGTTGGTAAAAGCATACATTATTATTTTGATTGATGATTTTGAATGGGTAATGAGCGATGTAATATATTTTTGTGCCCTATATCCGTCATGAGGCATAAAAAAAACTTCATTTGCAAACGTAAATACACTAAAAAGTACGATTAAAAATATTTTCATTTTATAAAACTTTCTTTTTTTAATATAATTATAATAAAAAAGCGGGGAAAAGATATGAAATTATTATTAATCAGTGAAAATGCAACAATCCAAAAGCTTTTTTCTCTCAGTGCGCAAAGAAGAGGCGATGAAGTATTTACAGGCGGTGTTGAAAATATTCCGGACAACAAATACGACGTAATTTTTATTGATAAGGAATCATTAAATAATGGGCTTTTAGACAATTTAAAACAAAGTTTTGAAAAGGCTAAATTTGTATTGATTTTAAATAAAAAAGATGAAAAAATTCCCGGTTTCGATAAATATATACATAAACCTTTTTTACCTACGGATTTGATTGATTTACTTGAAAATATTAATGAAAACGAAAAAAATGAAGAAAGCGAAAGCAATAATAAAGATGAATTTGATTTGGAGTCTTTCGATAAAAAAACATCTTCTCCGGAAGAAGAAGAGGCGGAGAATAAAGACGATTTTGTAATAAACGATGAAGAACTTGAAAAAGAGGTTGAAGAAGATGATGAGGATGAGGATTTTATTGTAGATGAGAGTGAGCTTGAAGAAGAAAACACGGACAGTGAATTTTTGGATGAGGATGTTATTGAGGAAAAAGGTTTGGAAGAAGAGATGAAAGACAAAGGGGATATAGATGCGGAAATTGAAATAAACGATGAGCAACCTGCTGAAAAAGAAGAAGAAACTAAAAGCGGCGAAGTGTTGGAAGAAGTTCCAAAGTCTGAAGAAAAAGATTTAAGCAGTAACGAAAATTTTGATTTAAGCGAGCTTGAAGATATAAAAGAAAAAGAACTGGCAGAAGCTGTAGGTGAAGATATTGGCAAAGAGCCTAAAAATGAAGAAAATAAGCATACGGTAACTGTTCAAAACAATGAAAACAACAGTGGAAAAAATACAACACTTCAGGAAAAAACGCTTGGAAATATACTTAATATTAACTGGGAAGAGCTTAAAAAAGCAAAGGCAAAAGTGAGTATTACAATAGATTTTGGGGATTAAAATGACAGGAAGTATTTTAGTTGTGTCCGGTCCCAGCGGCAGCGGAAAAACAAGCCTTGCCAGAGGCGTTTGCAAAGAGTTAAAACAAAAAGCTTATTTTGGTATTTCCACTACAACAAGACCTATGAGAGCGGGCGAAAAAAACGGAGTTGATTATTTTTTTGTAAGCAAGGAAGAGTTTTTAAACGATATAGAAAAGGGCTGTTTTTTGGAATGGGCAAAGGTGCATGACAATTTTTACGGTACAAGTAAAAAACAAATAGACAAAGCTTTAAAAGAAGATAAAATAGTTTTTTTGGATATAGATGTTCAGGGGCATAAAAATGTCAGAAAAATTTATTCTGATGTTACTTCAAGTGTATTTGTAACTACAAAAGATAAAAACACATTGGTCCAAAGACTTAAGCATAGAGGCACTGAAACCAAAGAAAGTATTGAAATAAGAATGGTTAATGCGATAAATGAAATGAAACAAATTCCACAGTATGATTATTTGCTGATTAATGATGATTTTGAAATAAGTAAAGAGTTTTTAAAATCTGTGGCGGTTGCTTCTTTAATTAAACAAAGCAAATATAATATAGCCCAGTTTATAGATAATTGGCAACATGAAATAAAGGAAAATTAATGAAAAAAAAAGTTGCAGATATTTTTAAAAAATATTTGGGCGAAAATCCGCCTATTAATAAACCCCGCCAAAAAGAATTCGGTCATTATGCGGTGCCTGTATTCAAATATGCAAAAGCAAACAGACAAAATCCCCAGGAATTTGCAAAGGATTTATGCCAAAAAATAAAATGTGAGGAATTTGAAAATCTTGAACCGTTAAACGGATTTATAAATATAAAACTTAGTGATAAATTTTTAGATGATTTTGCAAATGAAGTGATAGAAAAGAAAGAAAATTTTTCAAAAGGTGGTTTTAATGAGAGTATTTTGCTGGAATATGTTTCTGCAAATCCTACGGGGCCTCTTCATATAGGGCATGCAAGAGGAGCTATTTATGGTGATGCAATAGCCAGAATCGGAAGACATATAGGTAATAAAATAACTACGGAATATTATGTCAACGACGCAGGAAGACAAATAATGCTTTTGGGACTTTCCGTATATTTGTCTGCCAGAAAAATATTGGGATTTGATGTTGTCTGGCCTGATGAATATTACAGGGGCGAATATATAAAAGATTTGGCAGGAGAGGCTATAGAAAAATTCGGCAAAGAACGTTTTAACAAAGATAACGGGCAAAAAGTTTTTGACGAAGAGCTTAACGCGTGGGCAAAAGATAAAATGCTTGATGTTATAAAGAATGATTTAAAAATGCTGAATGTATTGCCGTTTGATAATTTTGTCAGTGAAAAAAGTCTTTATAAATATTGGGACGATGTAAAAAATATTTTGGAAAAAAACTCTGCGCTTTATGAAAAAGACGGAAAAATATGGCTGAAATCCAGTAAATATAAGGATGAAAAAGACAGAGTTGTAGTAAGAGACGACGGAAGGGCAACATATTTGGCCGGAGATATAATTTATCATTGGGATAAATTTAAAAGAAATTACGACAAATATATAAATATTTGGGGGGCGGATCATCACGGATATATTGCAAGAGTGAAGGCGGCTATCAAATTTCTGGGATTTGAACCGGGAAAATTGGAAATTTTGCTTTCTCAAATGGTGAAACTTTTAAAAAATGGAGAACCATATAAAATGAGCAAGAGATCTGGGAATTTTATTTTGGTGAGAGATGTTATAAAAGATGTGGGAGCCGATGCCTTGCGTTTTGTTTTTCTTACTAAAAAGCCTGATACTCATTTGGAATTTGATGTCAGTGATTTAAATAAGCAGGACGCTTCCAACCCGAATTTTTATGTAAATTATGCGCATGCGAGAATTTGTTCTATTTTTGCAAATGTTAATAAAGATTATGATGATATGCCTAATATTAAACTTCAAAATTTAAATGAGGATGAAAAAGATTTGTTGTTTTTAGCCCTTCAGCTGCCGTATGTGCTTGAAGATGCCTTTAAAACGAGAGAACCAAACAAACTTACAAATTTTTTAATTGATTTGGCAGGCGAATTTCATAAATTTTACAATAAAAATAGAGTTATCGGAAGCGAAAAAGAAGATATAAGGCTTAAAATTTTGGCTGTTGTCGGAATAATTATTAAACTTGGGCTTTCACTCCTTGGAATAAATGCAAAGGAAAAAATGTAATAAAAGGTAAACATTAAACTATGAATATATACCCGGATAAAAAGCTGAAATTATGAAAGCAATGATTAGCAAATGTATGCTAGGATTTCCCTGCAGATATGATGGTAAATCAAAACCCCTTGATCAAACAATTTTAAATAAATTAAATGAAATGTATGAACTGGTTCTTTTTTGTCCCGAAGAATTTGCGCTTCCTACTCCCCGTCCGGCAGCCAGATTTGTAGGTGATAAAATTATTGATATAAATGGAATCGATAAAAGTGAATTTTTTTTAAAAGGGGCAAAAGAAGCTCTTAGAATTTGCAGGGAAAATAATATAAAAATTTTTATAGGAAAAGAAAAATCCCCAAGTTGTGGAATTAAAAAAACAAGTGCCTATATTAACGGGTATGAATGCAAATGTTCCGCTCCTGGATTAACCAGTAAAATATTAATGGAAAACGGGATTAGGCTTATAAGCGAATGGGATTTATTTTCTCTTTTTTAGAAAATCGTCCATCTGATATTTTGTTCTGTATTTTTCGCTCATCAAATGAATTAAAATATCCCCCAAATCTATCAAAATCCAATCATCACTCGCCTGAACGCCCAAAAAAGTTTCACCGAGCGGTTTAAGATTTTTTTTGAGATGATCAAGCAGGGCAGAAGCGTGTTTGCCTCCCAGCGTAGTGGCTACTATTACATAGTCCGCAAAATATTCACTGTTTTTTAAATCATAATCTGTTATATCCAAAGCCTTTTTTTCATCAAGTAATTCTTTTATTTTTGCAATTCTGTCCATAAAATTCCTTTATTTCGTTTTTTATTGTTTCCGGTATATACTGAAAATTACAGTTTCTGATATCTGTTGAATTTACAGGAACATCAATATCAATTGTTTTTTTAATATTATATCTTTTTAAAAGGTTTTTATCGATTTTTCCTCTTTTTGCAACAACCAATTCGGTTTTTTTTAAAATTTCGTCAATATTTTTCCATTTATTGAGATTTTTGAGATTATCACTTCCTATTATAAAAAATTTAGGGTGGAATTGATCTATAGTTTCAATAGAATAAACCGCTCTATTATGTTTTATTTCCCATTTGCTTACTTTTACATTTTTATAATTTTTAAAAACTTTTTTCAGCCATTTAATTCTGAGGGCCGGAGGCGCAAAAAAAGAATTTTTTAATGGATTTAGAAAATTAGGCATAATAATTAATTTGTCTATATCCAATTTTTCAAGCGCTTTTTTAACGATTTTAATATGCCCTAAATGAACAGGATCAAAACTTCCTCCAAATATTGCAATATTCATAATGAAATTTTACTATAATTTCAATAAAAAAAGGGTATTGATGAAAATAGCAATAAACGGATTCGGCAGAATCGGCCGAAATGTTACAAGGGCTCTTTTACAAAGAGATGATATAGAACTTACAGATATCAATGATATAATGGATATTAATCTTGCTGCTTATCTGATAAAAAACGATACGATAAGAGGGACATTTGAAGATGTTGCGGTTATTGATCAAAAAACATTAAAAATAGGGCCTCATTATGTAAATTATTCCCAGTGTTTAACACCGGCTGAATGCGATTTTAGCGAAGCAGACGTTGTAATAGAATCCACGGGTAAATTTTTAACCTCACAATCAGCTAGGAACTATTTGAAAGGCAATGTAAAAAAGGTCATAATATCGGCTCCCGCCAATGATGACACTTCGACATATGTTTTGGGGGTAAACCATAAAAAATATAAAGATGAACAAATTATTTCAAACGCATCATGCACTACAAACGCGCTTGCACCTGTTATAAAAATTTTGGATGAAAAATACGGCATTGAAAAAGGTTTTATTACTACAATTCATTCTTATACAATGGATCAAAAATTACTTGATGCTCCCAATATCAGGGATATCAGACGTTCCAGAGCGGCTGCAAGCAATATAATTCCGACTTTTACGGGAGCTGCGAAGGCTATTTATAAAGTACTGCCCGGTATGAAAGGAAAACTTGACGGCAGAAGCGTGAGAGTTCCTGTTAATAATGTTTCTTTAATTGATTTGGTTGTTGATTTGGGTAAAAACGTAACAGTGGAAGAAATTAACGGGCTTGTCAGATTTCATTCCAATACCGATTTTAAAGGAATTATAGGCCTGGATGAAGATTATCTGGTAAGCAGCGATATTAAAAACAGAATGGAAAGCGGTATAGTTTCTTTGGATTTAACACAGGTAAATCATAATATGGTAAAAATTTTTGCGTGGTATGACAATGAATGGGGCTATTCAAACAGGTTGCTTGATATGGCTTTGTTTATAATGAAATAATGCAATAGGCACGTCTTTAAAAATGATATAATTTGAAAAAAGGGGTGATATGGAACTTAATTCTCCAAAAGATTTAAATTTGAATGAGGGAGACAGTGTTTTTTTGAGATGTGATTTTAATGTGCCTTTGGATGAATTTGGAAATATTACGAATGACAGAAGGATAAAAGCGGCGCTTCCTACTATAAAATATTTGCTTGATCATAAATGCAAAATTGTAATAGGTTCTCATTTAGGCCGTCCAAAAGGCGTGTTTAATGAAAAATTTTCTTTAAAATGTGTTACAAAAAGACTTTCCCATCTGCTTCAAATGGACATAATTATGGCTTGTGATGTGGTGGGCCCGGATGCTAAAACAAAAGCAAACAACCTTAAAGAAGGGGAAATATTATTGCTTGAAAATCTTAGATTTGATCCGGGAGAAACCAAAAACGATGAAAAATTTGCAAAAAAATTAAGCGAATACGGAAAATTTTATATTAATGACGCTTTTGGAGTCAGTCACAGGGCCCATGCGAGTGTTCAGGCTGTTGCTAAATTCTATGATGGCGCGCATAAAGCCGCGGGCTTTTTGCTTTTAAAAGAGATAAATTTTTTTCATAATCTTTTAAAAAATCCTGTTCGGCCGTTTGTTGCCGTTGTTGGAGGCAGTAAGGTAAGCGGCAAACTTCAGGCTCTTATTAATCTGCTTGATAAAGTTGATAAAATAGTTATCGGCGGAGGAATGGCGTTTACATTTCTTAAAGCTTTGGGTTTTAATACAGGAAATTCACTGGTGGAAGACGAATTGATAGACGAGGCAAAAAATATTATCAATAAAGCGAAAGAACTCGGGGTTAAACTTTATCTGCCCGTTGATATAATGATTGCCGATAAATTTTCTGAAGATTCAATGGTCAGATATGTGACATATCAGGAAATTCCCGATAATTGGCTGGGGCTTGATATAGGGCCTGCAAGTGTCAGACTTTTCGGAGAAGTTTTTTGGGATGCCCAGACAATTCTCTGGAACGGACCGATGGGGGTATATGAAATGGATAAATTCAGCAGGGGGACTATGAAAATTTCTCACGAAATTGCCAGAAGCTACGGTGTAAAAGTTGTAGGAGGCGGAGACAGCGCCGATGCGGTTGCAAGAGCCGGGGATGACGAGGAAATGACGTTTATTTCAACCGGCGGGGGAGCCAGTTTGGAACTGCTCGAAGGCAAAAAGCTTCCCGGAATTACGGCACTTGAAAAAGGAGAATAAAATGATAGTTGCGGCAAATTTTAAAATGCATAAAACAAGAAGCGAAACTGTTCAATATATAAAAGAGCTCAGAACAATGGATTTTGGAAATGTAAAAGTAGCTCTTTTTCCGCCTCAAAGCGCTTTGGTTAAAGATAATTTGTTGGGAGTTCAAAATGCATATCCTGAAATAAACGGGGCTTATACAGGAGAAATAGGATTAGAGCAGCTAAATGAATTTGATATAAAAAGAATACTTATAGGGCATAGCGAACGAAGACATATTTTGGGAGAATCTCAAGAATTTATTGCGAAAAAGTTTGATTTTTTTAAAAGTAATAATTTTGAAATTTTTTACTGCATAGGCGAACCGCTTGAGATTAGAAAAAAGGGAATTGCTGAGGTTACTACTTATCTTAAAGCCCAAACGGCCGGTATTGATATGAATTATGAAAAACTGATTGTGGCGTATGAGCCTGTCTGGGCGATTGGCACGGGTGTCAGCGCAAAAGTATGTGAAATAGGAGAGACTCATACAGAAATCAGAAAATTTACGACCAGGCCTCTTTTATACGGGGGAAGTGTAAAATTAAGCAATATTGAAGAAATATTAAAAATAGAAAATGTGGATGGGGTTTTGGTCGGAGGCGCGAGTCTGGATGTGAAAATTTTCAAAAAAATGATAAATAAAGCAAAGGAGTGTAAATGATTATGCAGGGTAAAAAAGGTCTTATTGTAGGTGTGGCAAATAACCGTTCAATTGCATACGGTATTGCAAAAGCATGTAAAGAGCAGGGTGCTGAAATAATTTTGACATATCAGAATGAAAAACTTCAAAAGAGAGTGGAAAAAGTGGCAAAAGAACTTGATGTAAAAAATATTTACCCTCTTGATGTAAGTAAAGCTGAAGAAATAACCGCCTTAAGGGAAAATATTGAAAAAGATTACGGTAAAATCGATTTTTTGGTGCATTCCGTCGCTTTTGCGCCGCGCGAGGCACTTGACGGCAGATTTATTGATACTACTAAAAGCGCTTTCAATATAGCCATGGAAATCAGTGTATATTCATTAATAGAACTTGTCCAAAAATTAGAGCCTGTTATGAATGATGGGGCGAGTATTTTAACTATGACTTATTTAGGGTCTAACCGTTATATTCCGCATTATAATGTTATGGGAGTGGCAAAAGCCGCACTTGAGACAAGTGTTAAATATTTGGCGGTGGATTTGGGAAAAAGAAAAATAAGAATAAACGCCCTGAGCGCAGGGCCGATTAAAACGCTTGCGGCAAGCGGAATAGGGGATTTTAGCGAAATACTAAAATATAATGAAAAAAATTCACCTTTAAGAGAAAATGTAACTATAAATAAAGTGGGTAATTCGGGAATGTATCTTTTGAGCGATTTGGCAAGCGGAGTTACGGGGGAAATCCATTATGTTGACAGCGGTTATAACATTATGGGAATGCCAATTTATGAAAAACAGTAAAAAAATAAAAAATTTCACAAAAATAACACAAAGATATTTGATTTTTTAAAATTTTAAAGATATAATTGTGAGATTAAAAAATTAAAAGGAGAGAAAATGTTGAAAAAACTATCTTTAGCAGCTTTAGTGGCAATGGGTTCAATGAGTGTTGCAGGTGCAACTCCTCTAACAGA
>CAYPHV010000036.1:0-11838 GCA_964410645.1 uncultured Nautiliales bacterium | reverse complement strand
AAGGCTCTGTTTTGGTAAATGACGATGGAAGCCTACTTTTCAGCGCTTTAAAAGAATATGAATATTTACCTTTAAATGAAATTGACAATAATTTGCCTCTGGCTGTTGATAACGGAAATTTTGATGTTGTCACATATGACAGCCAGGGAAAAGAAACGGCGAGAAGAACCATAAAAGTAGATATGAATTCAAACAATTCCAGATATTCAACACTCCAAGGAATTGTTGATCAAATAAACACCTCTTTAATAGACGACAATAAAGACAATAATCCAGACGACGATGTGGATGATTATTATAACGCAAAAATTATAAACGGGCATATTATACTTAATAAAAAAACAGATGACAGCACATATGTCGGATTAGATAATGACAGTGCAAATTTCGGAGGGGCATTTGGTATAAATCAGTTTTTTGAAGGAAGCCATGCATCCGATATTGAACTCAAAAAAGAATTTCAGAAAAATCCGGATGAAATTAACGCATACAAAGCTCCGAATGAAGGAAATAACGAAGTTGCAAATTCAATTTTACAGCTTCAATTTAAAAAAACAAATTTTCATCAAGACAAGCAGACATACAGTAATACTGTTTATGGATATTATAAAAGTTCCACTTCTTCTTTAGCCAACAAAATACAAAACGTTTCGACGCAGGAAGATGCGACAAAAACGCTTTTTACCAACATATCAAACGAATATTATTCTCTAAGCGGAGTAAATATTGATGAAGAGCTTATTAATCTTGAAAAATACCAAAGAGGGTATCAGGCAAACGCAAAAGTAATAACAACTATCAACCAAATGCTTGATTCTTTATTTACAATATAATCAATATTAAACCTGGATAATATCCTCAAATTTATCCCATCCAAAATGAAGCATATCTATTTCACAAATTCTGTTTAATATTTTATTTTTTTCCTCCTCTTTAACTATATAGACTTCCGCAACAATAGTATCCTTAGGATAAAAATTATTAGCGATTATATTTAATTTCTTATTTTTCAAATTTATTAAATCAGGAAGAATCAAATCGCATAAAAACATATAAAAAGGATTTTTGGGAGTATTTATATCACAGGCTATATAACCTACTTGCAAATCATTGATAGATATCGGATTTTCTTCATATTCAAAATACCCCTCTCCTTTTGCCTGAAGAATACATATAATATCACCCTTGTTCAATTTTTCGGTAATTAATTTATTGACATTGACATTGATATAATTCAAATCTTCGAATAAATAAGTATTTCCTTTTATTTCTATTTCGGTATTTTCAGGAATCATTCCGACCAAACCGGTTTCAAATTCGAGTGCTTCGGCTTCTCCTGAGGTTATATAACTTTCTATTACATTTTTAAAATTATCTATATCTTTTTCATTGTCCAAATCATACTTATCCAAATCTACAAACGAAGTTAAATCATAAGCTTTTACTATATTAGTTTCACCTCTTATAATCATATTAACCCCTTTTTTATTATAATTATATCACAGTTTATTTAAAGGCTTTAAATGCTTATCAAAGAAAAATTGGATAAATTAATAAAAAACAATATTTACGAAATAAATGAAAAAAAATTAGACCCGATTATAATAGCAAAAAAATATAACGATGAATATATAGCGTTAATTGCCGCCCTTTTTTCATACGGAAACGTAAAAGCAATTATTAAATTTTTAAATTCCATAGATATGAAAAATTTAAATTCAAACAACAGTTATTACCGGTTTCAAACCAAAAAAGATGTAAAAGAATTCTTAAATACCATAAAAAAAATGAAGGACAGATATTCCCTTAACGAACTTTTTTTAAACGGGTATAAAAATACCAAAAATCCAATCGACGGTATCAGAGAAATAATAAAAACAATTTATAAAGTCAATTCTTACAAATCTAAAGGATACGAATTTCTTATAGGCAAAATCCCTCCTTATAAAACAAAAGGAATAAGCCCTTATAAAAGATGGAATATGTTTTTAAGATGGATGGTAAGAAATACCGCTCCGGATTTAGGTCTTTGGAAAGGGGTTCAAAAAAAAGATTTGATTATCCCCCTTGACACGCACACTCATAAAGTTTCATTGAAATACTCGCTTTTAAAAAGAAAAACATATGATCTGGAAGCGGCTTTACAGCTAACAAATAAATTAAAAGAGTTTGATCAAAACGATCCGTTAAAATATGATTTTGCCCTTTACAGAATCGGCCAGCTTAATTTAAATATATAAAAAATCAATTTTTTTTAATAATATTTTAATATTTATGATAAAATTACATAAAAAAAGGACTTTATATGGAAAATAGAATTTGGTTGGTATTCGGTTTTTTGGGACATAATCAAAATGTCCAATTAATTGCCCATACTCTTCTTGCCGCTTTTTTATCCCTTTTAGTAGCAAAATTAGCAACAAGAAAACTAACCATTGTTCCAAACGGATGCCAAAATGTAATGGAAGCCGTAATAAACGTAATGTTGGAACTAGGAAGCATTGTAAGCAACGAAAAAATCGCAAGAAAATATATAGTATTGGCTGGAAGTCTTGCAATATTCATTTTTTTTGGAAATTTATTGGAAATTATTCCAGGGTTTTTACCTCCAACAGGAAATATAAATGTAACTTTAACATTAGCATTAATCGTATTTATTTATTATAATTACGAAGGTATAAGAATGGAAGGAATAGGCCATTATATTGCTCATTTTGCAGGACCTATAAAATGGCTGGCACCTATTATGATTCCGGTTGAAATGCTTTCACATCTTTCAAGGCTTATTTCACTCGCTTTCAGGTTATTCGGTAATATTAAGGGCGATGATTTGTTCCTTTTGGTTTTGTTGTTACTCGCACCCTGGGTATTTCCTCTCGCAGGTTTTGCGTTAATGACTTTTTCCGCAATACTTCAGGCATTTGTATTTATGATATTAACTTATGTTTATCTATACGGAGCCGTTTCCGGAAAAGAGGAGTCTTTATAAAAAGACTTCTTTCTTATTTTATTACCGATAATTCAATTCCTTTTGAAAAAATATTAGAATCAATTAGCATTCATAAACCCGATTTTGTATGTTACAGAAATAAAATAAATCCTAAAAAATCAGAAATAATAAAATTTGCCCTTTTTGCAAAACAATATTCACAAACATTTATTAATTTTGATTCATTAACAGATAAAGAAACAATAAAATATTTTGACGGCATACACTGCCCAAGTGTTTATATTCCTAAATTAAAAGAATTTAAAAAAATATACCCTGATAAAATATTTATCACATCCACTCATACAAAAAAAGAAGCAGTTAATTCAAACATCAGCAATTATATTACTTTTTCTCCCATATTTTTTTCAAAAAACAGAATTGGTTTGGGAATTGAAAAATTAAACGAAATTTGCCTGCTTCATCCAAATGTAATAGCCCTCGGCGGCATTATAAGCGAAAAAGAAGTAAAAAAAATCCAAAATTCAAAAGCTGTGGGATTTGGAAGCATCAGATACTTTATTACATAATTTTATAAAGAGTATTCCCCTCTTTCATCCACTGTTCCAACTGTTCCCAATCATCTTTTTCAATCATTCCCTTTGCTTTTTTCAGCTCATTTTTAAACGCTTCAACCGCATCTAAAAGATTACTTTTATTTTCCCTGAAAATATCTTCCCACATTTTTGCATTACTTTTTGCAAGTCTGCTCATATCTCTAAATCCACCAGCTGCAAGGGTTACAATATTTTCCCTGTCTTCTTGATTAAGAACGGCGTTGGCAAGAGAAAAAGAAACAATATGGGGCATATGGGAAATAAATGCAGCATGTCTATCATGTTCTTTCGCATCCATATATTTTATTTTCATTTTCAAAAATTGAAATATGTTATTTGATATTTGTTTTTGAATATCGCCGCTTTGCTCAATATTGCATACAACCATTATTTTATTTTCGTACAAATCCCCTATTGCAGCGTTAGGACCGGAATATTCTGTCCCGCTCATAGGATGGGAAGCAACAAGATTTTTTCTTATATTTTTAGGGCATTCTTTTATAATGCTTTCTTTCGTTGAACCAAAATCAATTATCGTAGCGTTTTTTTGTAAATTCATAGTGGAAATTTCTTTTAAAAGAGCTATAATTCCCCTTATAGGAACAGCCAAAATAATAACATCCGATTCTTCTATATCTTTAATTGTGCCTATTTCATCAACAAGACCTAATTCCAAAGCCTCTTTTTGATGAATTTTATTATGATCAATACCTATAATCCGTTTGAAATAATTTTTAGTGGCAAGTGCAAAGCTGCCTCCCATAAGTCCCAATCCTACAATTGAACAAACCATTATTCCTCTTTTTAAAAAATTATATCATATTTTACGTTATAATTTTAACTAAAATAGTTTAAGGGAACACATGAAAAAATTACTTTATTTTTTACCTATATTTGCTTTCTCCAGTCAAATTAAAACAATTAATTATGAGGGATTAATTCATATGTCCCCTGTAAGTGCAAACGCTCTCATTAAAATTGCTCCAAATTCATCAATAAATATAAAAAAAATTAATGAAAGCATCAAAGCGTTATATTCCACCGGGTATTTTCAAACAATAAAAGCTGATTTAAATGATTCCAAACTTACATTTATATGCCTGGAAAAACCTACAATTTCCCAAATTGAAATGCATAACGTATCAAACGATTTAAAAAAATTATTAAAACAAGAAAATTTAATGCTTAAAAAAGGCACTATTTTAAATAACGGTAAAATCAGGCAGTTAAAACAGTTTATTCAAAGTTATTATCTTGCAAAAGGATATTTTGACACAACCGTTAAAATAGACAAAATTCCTTTAAATAAAATTAAGATAAAACTGATTATAAATGTCGCCAAAGGCAAAAAAGTAACCATACGGAAAGTAAATTTTTTCGGAGCAAAGCTTTCAAAAAACAGGCTTGAAAAAAAAATAGAAAACAAAGAAAAAACTTTTTGGAGTTTTTTACCCTTTTTTAACAGCGGAACATTAAATATATACAAATTAATTAAAGATAAAGAAAATTTACAGGATTATTACCTAAATTTAGGTTATTTGGATTCAAAAGTCTCCACACCTTTAGCCAAGATAAATCTTGATTCATATATTACGGACATCGATTATAAAATTAAAGAAGGCCCAAGATATGTTGTACAAAAAATTTCGATAAATTATCCAAAAAATATAAAAGCAAAATTACCGGAACTAAATTTAAAAACAGATAAATATTTTAATGTATCAGCCCTTAGAAAAGACATTAAAAATATCACTCATGCATTTCAAAATGAAGGGTACGCATATGTAAAAGTTTATCCCCAGATAAAAAAGAAAGACAAAAGCATAACTGTTATATATAATGTAATCCCCGGTCAAATTGTTTATATAAATAATGTAATAATTTCAGGAAATTCCAAAACTCTGGACAGAGTAATAAGAAGAAACATATATTTGGCACCAGGAAACAAATATTCTTATAAAGATATAAAAGACAGTAAAAATACTCTTCAAAGAAGCGGCTATCTTGAAGATGTAAAAATAATACAAAAAAAAGTTTCCGATAATAAAATCGATTTATTAGTCAAAGTAAAAGAAGGACTTAGCGGAAGTTTAAAAGCCGGAATCAGTTACGGAAGCTACACAAAAGCAGGTCTTATATTTACGGTAAGTGAAAAAAATGTATTTGGTAGCGGACAAAGTTTGTCTGCCAATGCAGATATAAATTCAAAAAGCAAAACTTATTCAATTTCTTTATTCAATCCGAGAATTTTAGATAGCAAATATTCTTTTAACACTTCCATTTTTAACACGGAGTTTGAAAGTATTTCATATACTTCCAAAGAAAAAGGATTTTCACTGGGGCTTGGAAAGAAGCTTACAAGAAATTTAAGCGCAGGCATAACATACGGATTTACAAAAACAAAATTGAACGATTATGACAGCACATTACAAGACGTTAAACCAAAAAGTACAAAAAGTTATATTGTTAATAGTTTAAACTATAATTCAACAGACAATTATTATTTCCCTACCACTGGCCAAAAAGCTGCTTTATCATTAGAATTTGCCGGTCTTGGAGGCGATGAAAATTATATAAAAACATTAGCAAGTTACAAATATTTTCATCCATTTACAGATTCAACGTATGAAACAATAGCAGTGGCAAAATTCAGATTAGAAACAGGATATATCAAGAAAACAGGCTATCTTCCTATAAACGAAAAATTTTATTTAGGAGGACCTTCAAGCGTAAGAGGTTTCAGCTCTTACAGTATATCTCCAAAAGACAGTAACAACAATAAAATAGGTGGAAAATATAAATTAATTATCGGACCGGAAATTTCAACGCCTATAAATCTTAAACGCAAAATGTGGCTTACAGGATTTATAGACTGGGGCGGAATAGGAGAAAATTCCATAGATATGACAAGAAGCAGTTACGGTGCCGAATTCGATTGGATAACGCCTATGGGACCAATTGCATTTATCTGGGCTTGGCCTATTAAAAGCAAAGAAGGCGATGATTTACAAAAATTTGAATTTAGCCTGGGAACAAATTTTTAAAAAATTAATCTTGAATTTCCAAATTAAAAAACAATTCTTTTCCTTTAAGCCTCTCTTTTGCCAAATAAAGATTCTCCCCTTTTATTATTATCTTATTATCTACTTTGGTTATTTCAAGTTTTTGCTGTGAAAGATTAATATTTATAAGCTTGGCAACCCAGAATATATTACAAAGTTTTTCAACTATATTTTTTCTAGGCAATAAAAATTTAAATTTTTCAATTTCTCTTTTTTTAATTTTTTTTCTTTTATAAAACCTTATTATTTTTGAAATTAAAAGTCTATCCTGATGAGAAAATCCATAATGTAAAGAATTGAGCAGTATATATTCTGTATGTTTATGCGCTTCATAAAAATTTACAAGTTCTCCCGCCTTGGAAAGTTTAATAGCATACATTAAATGACGTTTATATTTTTCATCAAGTTTAAAATCGTTTTTTAATAAATCAAATATTTTAAGAGCTATTTTTGTTTCATAAGAAGCAACTTTTCTGTTAATATGATAAACATCCGTAATCGTTCTAAGAGACGGATTAAAATTCTGGGGAAATTTATAATTATGACCTCTTAACAAATCTGTTAAAAACACACCTTCTCTAACGCCAACTCCACTCGTAATAATTTTTTCACCCTTTAAATATCTGACAATTTCTAAAAATATTAAAGTTCCTGGTCTTATAACATCAACTCTTTCCGGTTTTATTCCGATTTTAAGCAGCTCTTCACGATTCATCTTAATAATCTGCTCTAAAAAATTAATCTGATTTGAAAATTCATATGTAAATCCGTGCAGAATATCTAAAGGATATTCTATTTTTCGCATAATTACCTGGCTTAATGCCCTTATTGTTCCGCCAATCCCGAAAATATTTTTATGAGAAAAATTATTCCCCAATTTTTTAAGCTCGTTCTTTATATATTTTTTAGCCCCTAAAATATCATTTTTATCGAAAAACAATTCTTTTAATCTGACAGTTCCAAGCTTAAGCGAAAAAGTATTTTCTATATTTCTGTTTGTTATAAAGGCAAGTTCGGTAGAACCGCCTCCTATATCAATAGTTACCCCGTTTTTTTCATATAATAAATTCGCAGCTGCAACTCCACCGAAAAACGCTTCTTTTTCACCGTCTATTACTTTAATATTTAGATTAAGCTCTTTTTTTACACGTAAAATAAATTCGTTTTTATTGGGAGCATCCCTAACGGCAGACGTTGCAACACATAAAATTTTTCTGACCTTTAAAGATTTTGCAATTAATAAAAATTCTTTTAAAACATTTACGGCCCTATTAATTGCAAAATCCTGAAGTTCCCCGTTATGTTCATAGGCGCCTTCACTAATTCTTACTTTAAATTTTTCTTCTCTTATAAGGTAAAATCCAAAACGGCTGGTCTTTTGAAATACGGCCATTCTGACAGAATTTGAACCAATATCGATTACAGCAGTAATTTTTGCCATTATTCCTCTTCTTCTTCTCTGTGTATAAACTCGGATTTTAGTTTTAACTCTTTTGCGCTTTCAACATTATTGCGATCCGGAACAATAGCATCTACAGGGCAAACAGGAATACATTGAGGCTCTCCATCATATTCTATACATTCAGTACAAAGATCAGAATTTATCTCATATATAGGATCTCCCGGTTCAATAGCACCGTTTGGACATTCTTCCAAGCATGCATCACAGGCAATACATTCTTCACTGATTTTTAATGACATATCACTCCTTTGGATAACAAAATTTATAGCCTCTTCGACGAATGGTCTGTATTGTATCAATTTTAAAAACTTTGTCAACCTTTGATCGGATTTGATTCACAGCAACCTCAATAACATTCGGAGTTACAAGTTCGGGCTCTTCCCATATTGCATCTAAAAGCTGCTCTTTTGAAATCACCTGATTGGGATATCTTGCCAAATGCATAAAGACTTCAAAAGATTTTCCCTTTAAATAAGATTCTTTTCCTTTATAAATTATTTTTTCTTCATTTTTCACAATTATTAAATCTTTTATTTTAATATAAGATTCCTTCCCACTTCTTAAAGCCACATTTATACGTGTTATCAACAAATCAAAATGCAGAGGTTTTTTTATATAATCATCCGCACCCATTTTTAATGTTTTAATTTCACTGTTAACTGATGAATCATCCGAAATAACTACTATTTTTATCAAAGGATATATATTTTTTGCATAATCTATAAATTTAAAAACCTCACTCATTCCAAAATTCGCATCTATAACAATTAAATTATAATGCCTGATATCAAGAAAATATTCAGCATCTTTTATAGTAAAAGATTCATCACTTTTATACCCGGATTCATTTAAAGAACGTTTTACAAGTTCGTTCAATGTTTCATCTTTTTCAACTATTAATAAGCGCATTAATTCTCCTTAGACTTTTAAACATTATATCGAAAATTAATATTTTCTTAAAATTTCCACTCCCACTAAAGCATTTTTTAAAATTTCAGGTTTTTTAACAGAAAGATACAGACTTTTCATCTGAAAAAAATTCTTTTTTAATTCACATTCAACAGCGTCAACAGCATCCTCTATTAAATTAAATTTTTTATTTATAATTAAATTCTTGATAATATCGCATACTTTTGCATAATCTATATAATTATCTTTATACTCATATTCTATTTTTGCATTTACCACTATTAACTGTTTTTTCTGTCTTTCTTTTTCCAAAATTCCCAAAACAGCTTTAAATGTTAAATTTTCAATAACAATTGTATAATTTTTCATTTATCTTATACTACTCTTTTTTCCTGCCCTGTAAGCAGCCTATAAATATTTTCTCTATGTTTATAAATAATTATAAAAGCTATGATCCACAAAGGTGCATGTGATTCAATACTTGGATGGGGATATAAAATATAAGCACTAAATATACCCACCAAAATGCCCGTAAGTGAACTGAGTGAAGAAATTTTGACAGTTTTTGCCATAATAAACCATACAACAAGACCCACCAATACAGCATTTGGAATTAAAATCAAAAGAGCCCCCGCCGTAGTCGCTACTCCTTTGCCTCCTTTAAATCCCAAAAACGGGGTAAAACAGTGCCCTATTACGACTAAAACGGCAATTGTCCATAACGTTGCATCGCATGCACCTGCAAATTTTGCCAAAAGAATTATAAACGCGCCTTTAAAGGCATCAAAAAAAAGCGTTGCCCCGGCTAAAATTTTTGCTTTTTCTGGATCAGCTTCTTTTAAAACCCTTAAAACATTAGTGGCGCCTATATTTCCACTTCCGTGCTCTTTTATGTTTATATTTGCAAAATATTTTGCTATTATGTATCCAAAAGGAATCCCTCCTATTAAATATGCCAGTAAATACCAAATTATATTAGACATTAATTTCCTTTTTTTTGAAATTATAATATAATTTACAAAAATCACTGAAAGGTGTTAAATGATAAACAAAATAAAAAACTTATTAAAGAAAAATAATATTACACTGGTGGCTCATCATTATGAAAAAGATGAAATTGTTGATATAGCGGATTTGACGGGAGACAGCCTGGAACTTGCAAAAAAAACAGCAAATATAGATAATCCTTTAATTTTCTGCGGTGTCGGTTTTATGGGTGAAAGCGCAAAAATATTAAATCCGGATATTCCTGTATATATGCCAAAAACCGCAAGCTGTTCAATGGCCAGAATGGCCGGCGAAAAATTGGTTGAAGAAAACATCAGATTATTAGAAAAAAACAGTATTGATTTTATCCCGATAGTCTATATTAATTCAAGTGCAAAAGTCAAAGCAATAATAGGAAAAAGAGGAGGCGCCACCTGTACAAGCTCAAGTGCCGATAAAATAGTCAAATGGGCACTAGCAAAAAATAAAAAAGTATTTTTCCTGCCTGATAAAAATTTAGGTCAAAATACGGCAAAAAAACTTCATGTAAAATCATCTGTTATAGGAGAAAAAAACTGGCAAAATGCAGATATTATATGTTTTAACGGGTTATGCTCGGTTCATCAGCTGTTTCAAACAGAACATATTGATTTTTTTAAAGAAAAATATCCCGGAATCAAGATTGTAGTCCATCCGGAATGTTCTCCCGAAGTCTGCAAAAAGGCGGATTTTATAGGAAGCACAGCCGGAATACTCAAATTTGTAAAAAATCATCCGAATGATTTAATGGCAATCGGAACTGAATTTAATTTTGTAAACAGAATGAAAAGAGACATTAATCCGAATATTTTTATATTAAGTTCCACCAGACCGGAATGTCCTTCAATGAATGAAACAACATTAAAAGACTTGCATAATTTATTGAAATCAATTGACGAAGGAAAACCTTTTAATGAAATAAACGTAAATAAAGCAACAGCACAAAACGCTTTGAAAGCGTTAAATAAAATGATGGAGATCACAAAATGAATTTAATGTCTTTCCAAATTACAGATTTTTTAAAAAAAGTTCTAAAAGAAGACATAGGCAGAGGAGATTTGACAAGAAATCTCATTCCAAACAAACTGATTAATGCAAAAGTCATAGCAAAAAGTGAAGGCATTATTGCAGGAATTGAATATATAAAAAATTTCAGCAGAATAGCCGATGTTAAATTTGATTTTAATTTTGAAGACGGGGATTACTATAAAAAAGGCGATATTATATTTATAATTTCCGGAAACGCATCGGATATTTTAAGCATGGAAAGAAGCATGTTAAATATTCTTCAACACGCAAGCGGAATTGCCAGCTATGCATATGAATTTACAAGAAAAGTTAAAAATCTTAAAATTCTCGACACAAGAAAAACAAGACCGTTGCTCAGGATTTTTGAAAAGTATGCCGCAAAATGCGGGGGCATTACCAACCACAGACTGGGACTGGATGACTGCCTGATGCTAAAAGACACACATTTAGCCCTTTTTAACTCTGTTGAAGAAGCAATAAAAATCTCAAAAAAAAGCATACCTTTTACATGCAAAATAGAAATAGAATGCGAAAATGTTGATCAGGCAAAAAAAGCTATGCAAGCGGGAGCAGATATTGTAATGTGCGACAATATGGAATTTGAAAAAATTAAAAAAGTTGTAAATTACAGAAATAAAAATTATTCTGATATATTTTTAGAAGCAAGCGGAAGTATAACACTGGAAAATTTAACAGAATATGAAAAAACAGGCGTTGATGCCGTAAGCAGCGGAGCTGTGATACACCAGGCTGTTTTTAAGGATTTTTCTATGAAGGTCGCAAATGTATAGATTAACCGAAGTA
>CAYPHV010000035.1:0-11894 GCA_964410645.1 uncultured Nautiliales bacterium | reverse complement strand
GAAAAAAAACTTCAAACAGGCGATATTGTAGAAATTCCCATAAAAAGCAGAACAAAATTCGGTATTGTTACAAAAAAAGTCAACAAACCGGAATTTCCCACAAAACCTGTAATTAATACCGTTTCAAGTCTAAAATCAAAATATTCTATAATTGAATTTATATCCGTTTATTATTTATGTTCAATCGGTGAAGCGGCGGGGCTGTTCCAATATAAAGAAAACGGGGTTAAAAATTCAAATGTTTCCGCCCTTAAGTTTAAGAGTGATATAAAATTAAGCGAAAAGCAAAAAGAGGCTTTTGAATTTTTAAAGAATAAAGACACATCTGTTCTTTTCGGCGATACGGGAAGCGGGAAAACCGAAATATATATAAAACTTATTGAAGAGACATTGAATAACGGAAAAAGCGCTGTTTTTTTACTTCCGGAAATTGCCATAACTTCCCAGATAGAAAAGCGCCTTAGAAAATATTTCGGGGAATCTCTTGGAATCTGGCACAGTAAAATTACAAAAAAGAAAAAAGAAAAAATTTTGGAAGATATAAGCCAAAATAAAATAAGAGTGGTTGTGGGCGCAAGGAGCGCGCTTTTTTTGCCTTTGGATTTGGGACTTATTATTGTGGATGAAGAACACGACGATTCATATAAATCGGAGCGTAAGCCAAAATATAACGCAAAAGATTTGGCTATTGTATTTGGTAAAAAACTTAATGCCAAAGTAGTTCTCGGAAGTGCCACCCCGCTTGTAGGGGACTTGTATAAATTTCCGTATTTCAGGCTTAAAGGAACTTTTTATAATACAAAAAAAGAGAAATTTTATGTAAACGGTTTAAATGATTTTGTAATACAAAAAATTCAAAATACGCTGGATGAAAATAAACAGATTATTGTTTTTCTTCCCACGAGGGGCAATTTTAAATATATGATATGCGCAAATTGCGGAGAAAGCGTCAAATGCCCAAACTGCGATGTAAGTATGAGCGTTCATAAAGACAAAAGAGCCCTTGTCTGCCATTACTGTAATTTTACAAGGCAAATCCCCTCTGTCTGTGAAAATTGCGGAAGTTGCGAATTTATTAATGAAAGAATAGGCACAAGCGAGCTTAAAGACAGGCTGTGCGAAATTTTTCCAACTGCCAGAATAGAGAAATTTGACAGGGATGTAATAACTTCAAAAAGCAGAATCGACAGACTTTTAAAAGATTTCAACGATAAAAAAATAGATATATTGGTGGGGACTCAGATGCTGGCCAAAGGACATGATTATCCGGATGTAAAACTTTCTGTTGTTTTGGATATCGATTTTGTATTAAATTCCGCCGATTTTAGAGCAAGTGAAAGGGCGTTTGCGCTTGCAAAACAGGTAGAGGGAAGAGCCGGCAGGAGAGAAAACGGGGAAGTAATTGTCCAAACATTAAATAAAGAATTTTTTGACAGAAGCTATGAAGAATTTTATAATGAAGAAATTGAGCTTAGAAAAGCGCTTAATTATCCGCCGTTTTCCAGAATGGTAAAAATAGAATTCAGCGATAAAACAAAAGAAAAAGCGTTTATAAAAATGCAGAATTTTTTAAACTGTTTTGGGAAAAGAGAAGAAACAGTGGGCTTTGGAGAGGCTCCTATTTTTAAACTCAAAAATATGTACCGATATCAGATGCTGCTTAAAGGAAAAAATCTTCATAAATTAATCTATCCGTGTATCAATAGGGATTTGAAAATAGATATAGACCCTGTAAATTTTATTTGACATTAATTTTTATTTATTTTATACTTAAATAATAAATTTAAAAAGGAATGAATTGATAAAAAAATGCGGGGAATTTTACAGCAATAAAGACAGCGATTTTTTAAAAAGTTCCGATTTGATAATTTATTACAGGGAAAAACCTAAGAATCTGATTCAAAACGTTGCCGTAGTAGGAGGAAGCGCGGAGTTTTCAAAAGTTGATATTTTAAACAGCGGCGAGACATTTCCTCTTTTACTTGCAAGGCTTGCGTTTGTGTTTGAAATATATGATAAAGAATTGAAAAATACAGATGAATTTGAAGATTTTGTAGAAATTTTACAGGGTGTGAGAGTAAAAAAAGAAATAATAGCTTATAATACGACTCTTGAAAAAGTTGCCGGGCTTTTATATCTGATAAACGAATCTAAAAAATTCAGCGTAATTTTAGGTAAAACGGAAGATGAAGAAACAATGGCCCTTATGAGTTTTTTAAGTATGTTTAAAAGTAAAGTGGGGATTTTTGGTAAAAAATTAGAGTATGATTTAAAGATTTATGAATTTTAAGGAGAAAAAATGAAATATTTATTAAACACGTACAACAGATTTGACGTTATTTTTGTAAAAGGCAAAAATGCTACGCTTTTTGACGAGCATGGTGAAGAATATATTGATTTTACAGCAGGAATAGGGGTGGTAAGTATAGGACATGGAAATAAGCAGTTTGCGCATGCTATTTGCAAACAGGCAAAAAAAATAATCCATATTTCGAATATTTACAGAATTCCGCCTCAGGAGAAACTGGCAAAAAAACTGGTTGAAAAATATGAAAAAAATGCAGGTGCATTTTTCTGTAATTCCGGTGCCGAAGCTAATGAAACAGCTCTTAAAATAGTCAGAAAATACGGTGAAGTAAATGGAAAACCCAAAAAATATAAAGTTATTACGCTTGAGAATTCTTTTCACGGCAGAACAATTTCCACTTTGAAAGCAACAGGGCAGGAAAAATTTCATCAATATTTCGGACCTTTTCCAGACGGATTTACCTATGCTAAAGATATAAAAGATATTTATAACAAAATAGATGATAAAACAGTTGCCGTTATGATTGAATTAATCCAGGGCGAAGGCGGGGTCAATCCGTTTGATCAAAAAGAGATTCGGGAATTGGCGGCTGAGCTTAAAAAAAGAAAAGTTTTGCTGATTGCGGATGAAGTGCAGACAGGGATTTACAGAACTGGAGAATTTTATGCAAGCAATCTGTATGGTATAAAGCCTGATGTTATTACTCTTGCAAAAGGTCTTGGAGGAGGTGTTCCTATCGGTGCGGTTGTAACAAGACTAACCGATGTGCTTTCCCCGGGCGATCACGGTTCCACTTTCGGAGGCAATTATTTGTCAACCCGGGCGGGACTGGAAGTTTTGAAAATACTGGAAGAAGAAAAAAACAGCGGCAGACTGGATAAAAGAATTGAATATTTTGATAACAAACTGGTTGAAGTCGCAAAGGAATATCCGAAACTTTTTGCCAATATAGCGGGATACGGGCTTATGAGGGCGCTTAAAACATATACAACTGAAGTAAGAGACGAGATAGTAAAAAAAGCTTTTGAAAATAAGGTGCTGGTGTTAAAAGCCGGAACTGTTTCTGTCAGATTTTTGCCGCCTCTTACAATAAGTCTTAAAGAGATTGACAAAGGATTCGACAGATTAAAAAAAGCTTTATCGCAGATGGGGCCTGTATGCGCAAAATAATTCTTTTTTTCTGTTTCCCCGAATCAGCCTGTATTTAAAAACGGGGCTATTTATTATTCTATAAAATATGTGGATGTTTTAAAACGAAAAAAAACTGATTAGAAATATGGTCTTCCGGGTGGGATTTGAACCCGCGACCTTCGGATTAGGAATCCGACGCTCTATCCTGCTGAGCTACCGGAAGAGAGATGTAATTATATCAAAAATTGACAAAAAATATTTTTTATGTGATAATGTATATTATTTTTTTGATGCAAGCTCTTATAACAAGGACAGATTTAATTGAAAAAACAAATATTAAAGATGATTGACAAATTTCCTGAAAAAGCGGGTGATTTATTGGCTAATAAATGAAAGAAGAGTTTTTTATAAGGCAGTTTAAAAATAAATTTATAGGCGATGATGGAGCGGTAATAGGAAATAAAGTTTATGCAAGTGATTCTTTTTTCGAAGATATTCATTTTAAAAGAGAATGGCTTAGTTTGGATGAAATCAGCTATAAAGCAAGTTTGGTTAATATAAGCGATATTATTGTTATGAACGCAAAGCCGAAATATGCTCTTATTGATATCGGATTTCCAAAAAAATTGACATTAAAAGAAATTTTACTTTTGGCAAGTGGGTTTAAAAAAGCCGCAAAAGAATATAATTATGAAATAATAGGCGGAGATACCATAAGAAACGATAAAATAGCTATTTCAATGACGTTTATAGGAATTACTGAAAATCCTGTTTTTCGAAAAGCCAAACCAGACGAATATGTGGCTTTTACCGGTACGCTCGGATGTGTAAAAAGAGATTTGCAGATACTCCTTAACGGTGGAAAAATATCTAAAAATTCAAAATTTATAAAGCCCAGATTAAAAGATAAATTTTTTTATAAAGCTTCAAAATATATAACCGCCGCATGCGATATAAGCGACGGGCTTTTTAAGGAGCTTGAAAGAATCAGTAATATTTCAAATGTTGATTATACTTTTTTAAAAACATTTCCCAAAAGAACACTCTGCAGCGGCGAAGAATATGAAATTCTATTTACTTTTCCTAAGAAAAATATCTCTGTTATAAAGAATATTTCAAAACTTACGCGTACTCCTGTAACTGTTTTTGCTTTGACTAAAAGAGGTAAATTTAGATCAATTTGTCCTGAGAACCATTTTTAAGAATAAAAACTTATTAAATGCTATAATTTCTAAAAAGGTTTTTAATGATCTATTCTCATACTCCGGTCGAATTTTATTTTAATAAAAATGCCGATAATTTTTTTGTAGAGGAAATTCCACTGTATTCATATATGCATACGGGCGAATGGCTTATGCTTAAAATACGCAAAAAAAATATTACTACAATAGAGATGATAAAAAAAATAGCAAGATTTTTGAATATTCCTTTGGATATGATTGGTTATGCACAGTTAAAAGATAAAGACGCTCTTAGTGTTCAATGGATAAGTATTCCCAGAAAATACAGAAACGAGATTAATAAATTTAGTGATAAAGATATAAAAATATTAGAACAGGATTTGCATAGAAATAAATTAAAAACAGGGCATTTAAAAAGCAATAAATTTTTTGTAAGGCTTAAAAAAGTAAATTTAATGAGTGCGAAAATTTTATTGTCTATTTTAAAAGATATACAGGAATACGGAATACCCAATTTTTTTGGTGAACAGATGGTAAATACATATCAGGCAAAACTTTTTAATGATTGGCTCAAAGAGCGCATAAAATTAAGTTCTGTATTTGAATTAAACGAAAAAGAATTATTAAACGCTGGATATAAAAAGGATTTTATTAAATTTATAAAAATGCAAAAACATCCCTTTAAACTGCTTTTAGGAGATGTAATGAGCCATTATCCGGTTGGAAGACTGTTTTATTTTGAACAAAATGAAAGCGAAAGATTTTTTAAAAAAGAAATATCTCCGACCGGTCTGCTTCCAGGAAAAAAAGTTTTAAGGGCAAAAGATAAATCGAAAGAAATTGAAAAAAAATATGATGAAGCAATACCGGCCGGGGGAGACAGAAGAATAGCCTGGATTTTTCCGGAAATTGTGGATAAAAAATATAATAAAGACAAGGCATGGTTTGAACTTAGCTTTATTCTGCCAAAAGGAAGTTACGCCACAGTTTTAATCGATTTATTAAAAAACGGACTTAAAGGATTTTAATGTCAATAGAAAGAAAAGCCACATTTATTGCCGTTATTGTCAGTTCTATTCTTGCCATTTCTAAAATGAGTGTCGGTATTTTAAGCGGCAGTGTTGCTGTTGTTGCAAGTGCGATAGACAGTATTATGGATACGGGGGTCAGTGTTTTTAATAATATTGCTTTAAAAATAAGTGAATATAAACCTGATAAAAAATTTAATTACGGAAAAGGTAAAATTGAAGGATTGGCAGCTTTATTCGAAGGTTTATTAATTATCGGAAGCGGTGTGTTTATTATCTTTGAAGCAATTGAAAAAGCTATTCATAAAGAAATTGTCACGCATATTGATGCGTCTATTTATATAATGATATTTGCTATTATATTAGTCTTTTTTCTGGTGATGTATTTGAATCTAGTTGCTAAAAAAACAGATAATATTGTTATAAAATCAGATTCACTGCATTATAAAACTGATTTAATTACAAATTCTGCGGTATTATTTTCTCTGTTCGTTGTTAAAATGACCAATTGGTTTTTTGTAGATTATACCCTTTCTATAATAATAGGCATTTATATTATTGTTGAAGCTGCTAAAATAGTTGAAGAAAGTGTTGAAATTTTGCTTGATGCTTCTCTTGATTTTGTAATTATAGAAAAAATTAAGGATATAATAAAAAAAGAGCCTCTGGTTTTGGATTATCATTGCTTAAGAACGAGAAAAGCGGGCAAAAGAAATTTTGTAGATGTGCATTTGGTTCTGACGCCGGATATGAAATTAAAACTTGCCCATACGATAATGGAAAATGTAGAAGAAAAAATCAGACATTTGGATAAAGATAAAAAATGGATAATTAATATCCATGCAGATCCTTATGACGATTCAGTTATCAATGAACTGCTCGAAGAATGCGAATAATCAGCTGTCTTTTTTTTCAGGGTTGACAGCTTTTGCAATTATAATGGATACTCCGTATAAAATAAGTAAAGGTATAGACATGGCAAGTTGGCTAAACAAATCCGGAGGAGTTAAAACCGCTGCAATAATAAATATTGCCACCACTGCATATCTTGCAAAATCTATTAATGTCCTTTCTGTAATAAGGCCCAGTTTTGCCAGGAAATAAGTAACAACAGGCATTTCAAATGCTATCCCGAATCCAAGCATCAGTTTTCCGAAAAAGCTGACATATTCGCTCATTTTCGGCATTGCCGTAAATTGAGTTCCTCCAAATGTGATCAATACTTTAAACCCGACCGGAAAAACAATATAATAAGCAAATGCGCCTCCTGCTACAAACATAACAGTGCCCCAAAAAACAAACGGTAGAACAAGTTGTTTTTCATTTTTATAAAGTCCGGGGGTTATAAAAGCCCATAATTGATATAAAATAAAAGGTAAAGCGAAAAAAAATCCTGCGAAAAGTGAAATTTTTACTGCTGTAAAAAACGGTTCGGCTAATCCGGTAAATATAATTTCGCTGTGTTTTGAAAGTTTGAGTGCTTGAAGCAGAGGTTCACTCATCCATGCAAATATAACTTTCCAAAAAAAGAAAGTTATCATAAAAGATAAAAAATAAATTATTACGATTTTAATCAGCCGGCTTCTGAGCTCGGCTATGTGAGGTTTGATTTCTTCAAGCATTTATATTTGTTTTTTCTGAAGAAGTCGAAGTATTTGCATTCTTTGAATTTTTATCATCTATTTTTTCCGCAGGTTTAATGTCTGCGTTTTCATCTTCTCCTTCTTTTATCTCATCTTTAAAATTTTTAATTCCTTTTCCAAGCCCCTGAGCCAGTTCCGGGATTTTTTTACCCCCAAAAAGTAACAATACTACCAATACAATAACAATTATCTGCCAAGTTCCTATACCCATTAGAAATCCTTTTTAGGAGAATTGTAGCAAAAAAAAATAAAAAAGGATAATTTATGATAAAATTTTATAAAAATTAAAAGGTTATTTTATGGCAAAGCTTGCGGTTTTTGATTTCGATTCTACCATAATGGACGGGGAAACTATTGATTTTTTAGCTGAACCTCTTGGGCTTAAAAGCAAAGTGTCAAATATTACCGAAATGGCTATGAGGGGGGAGATAGATTTTTTTGAATCTTTGATTATGAGGGTTAAACTGCTTGAAGGCTTGGAAGAAAAAAAAGTGAATGAGATATGTCACAATCTTCCTATTATGCCGGGTGCCTATGAAACAATAAAAGCATTAAAAAAAGATAATTATACTGTTTTAGTATTTAGCGGTGGTTTCAGAAATGCAACAGGCTATGCCAAAAAAATTTTAGGTTTTGATGCAGATTTTAGTAATACGCTTCATGTAAAAAACGGTGTTTTAACAGGTTTAATCGGAGGGGAGATGATGTTTTCGCATTCAAAAGGAGATATGCTGCAGAAAATTCAGGCTATTTTGCATATAGATAAAAAGGATACTTTGACAATAGGCGATGGTGCAAATGATTTGAGTATGTTTCAATATGCGGGTAAAAGAGTTGCTTTTTGTGCAAAAGATGTTTTAAAAAAAGAAGCGAATGTAATAATAGAAGAAAAAGATTTAACAAAAATTTTGGAATTTATTTAAGGAGTTAAAATGACAAGTGTTTGGGTTGATTATTTAGAGAGGGAATTTTTGGATACAACATTTAAAGACTGGATAAATAAAGGGATAATTAACGGTCTTACAAGTAACCCTTCCATTCTTGCAAATGCTTTGAAAAAAGATATTTATAAGAATGATTTAAGAAAATTAAAAGGCTCTCCCAAAGAAAAATATGAAGAAATTGCAGTAAAAGATATTCAAAAAGCATGTGATGCGTTAAAACCTTTGTATGATGCGGGAAAAGACGGATTTGCAAGTATAGAAGTAGACCCCAGGCTTATTAATGATGCCAAAGGAAGTATCGATGAGGCAAAAAGATTATACGATAAAATCAGCAGAAAAAACGTAATGATAAAAATACCTGCGAATGAAGCCGGATATAAAGCTATGGAAGCATTGGCAAAAGATGGGATTAATATAAATGCAACGCTGGTTTTTTCGCCTAATCAGGCCGCAAAAGCGCTTGAATCTATTTCCAAAGGTAAAAATATGCAAGGGGTTATTTCGGTTTTTGTCAGCAGGTTTGACAGAAAATTAAATTCTTCTCTCACAAAGCAAAATTTGGCAAAAGACAAAATAGGCTTTTTTAACGCTATTAAAATTTACAATCAGACAGAAGCTTCCGGAATGGAAAACATAAAAGTGCTCTTCGCATCAACAGGGGTGAAACAGGATTATTTACCAAAAGATTATTATGTTCAAAATCTATATCTTCCGCACAGTGTGCTGACTTTGCCTCTTGATGTGATCGAAACAATTAAAGATAAAGAAATAGAAGAATCTTTTGATTTTCAAACAAAACATATAGATGCATTTTTCGGATTTTTGTCTCCGGCCGGTATTTCACTGCAAAAAGTTTATCAGGAGCTTTTTGATGAAGGCGTAAAAGCTTTTGAAAATGCTTTTATTAATATGCTGAATTCATTTAAGGATTAATTATGCTAAAAGAGGAACTTAATAAACATTTAAATGATTTAATAGATAAAGACGGAAGTGACTTGCACATTAAAGCAGGCAACGGTGTTAGAGCCAGAATTCAGGGCATATTGTATAAAATACAATCGCTTCCTCAAACACGGGAAGGAGTGATAGAACTTTTGAAAAAACTTTTAAGAAGCAGATTTGAAGAATTTGTAAAAAATAAAGAAATAGATTTTTCTTATAAGCTTAATGAAAATTATAGATTCAGAGCAAACGCTTTTTTTCAAATTGACGGTCCTTCTGTTGTTTTTAGGTTAATTCCTATGGATATTCCTACAATAGAACAAATGCATTTTCCGAAAATAATTAATCATTTTGTAAATGATGAAAGAGGATTAGTTTTGGTAACAGGTGTTACAGGAAGCGGTAAATCGACCACTCTTGCATCTATTATTAATGAAATTAATCATACACAGTCCAAGCATATTATTACTATTGAGGATCCGGTTGAGTTTGTTCATAAAGATGATAAATGCTTAATAAACCAAAGAAGTTTGGGCGAAGACACATTAAGTTTTTCCAGGGCTTTAAGGGCGGCTTTAAGAGAAGATCCGGATGTAATATTGGTAGGAGAAATGAGAGACAGGGAAACGATGGAAATTGCTTTGCATGCGGCTGAAACCGGGCATTTGGTTTTTTCCACTTTGCATACACTGGATGCAAAAGAGACAATAAACAGGATTATAGGAAGTTTCCCTCCGGAAGAACAATACAGAATCAGACTGGTTTTAGGCTCTATTTTAGAAGGGGTGATTTCTCAAAGACTGGTTCCCACTGTTGATGGTAAAAGAACTGCTGCTATGGAAATTATGCTAAGAACTCCAAGAATTAAAGATCTTATTTTACAGGACCGTGACAATGAAATTAAAGATGCCATTGAAGAGGGAAAAGAAATTTATGGGACACAAAGCTTTGATCAGCATTTGGTTGAATTGGTATTAAACGGAAAAGTAAGTGAAGACGTTGCAAAAGAATATGCTACAAGTAAAGATGATTTTATATTGAAACTTAAACAGATAAAAAGTGCAAAAGGCTTAAAAGAGGATGATAATGACAGTATGATTTCATTAAAAAACAGTTGAATTTTTTTCATATTTAGTTATAATTTCAGTTCAATTAAAATGAAGGAGACATTATGTTAGAAGGAATTATCAGAGAGAGTACCTCAAAATCGGAAAATAAAAAATTAAAAAGGGATGGTTATCTGATTGCAAATATTTATGGCAAAAATCAAGAAAACATAAATGCTGCATTTAAAAAAGGTGACTTTATCAAATATATGAAGAATAAAGAGCATTTGATTTTCCCTGTTAAAATAGGAGATAAGGAAGTAAATGTTGTTGTTCAAGAGTATCAAAAAGACCCTGTAAAAAACGATATTTTACATGTTGATTTATTAATGGCACAAGAAAATATTAAACAATATTTTTATGTTCCTATAAAAGTAAAAGGAACGCCTGTAGGGCTCAAAAACAAGGGTGTTTTAGTGTTTCACAGAAGAAGAATTAAAGTAAAATCAACTCCGGAAAATTTACCTGATTTTTTTGAACTTGATATAAGCAGATTGGATGTGGGAAACAATATTTTAATAAGGGATATTAAAATACCTAAGGGTGTTGAATGTTATTTAAATCTTTCAATTCCAATTGTCGGTGTTATTAAAGCAAAATAATTTTTATTTCCCCTTTTGGGGTGAACAAAGGGGTCGAATGAAACTTGTGACAGGTCTTGGAAATCCGGGAAAAAAATATAAAAAAAACAGGCACAACGCCGGTTTTATTGCAATTGATTATTTAATAGATAAATTTAATGCTTCAAAAATTTCTTCAAAATTTAAAGGTGAACTGTTCAAATCAAAAGAATATTTGTTTTTGAAACCCGCTACTTTTATGAATTTAAGCGGTGAAAGTGTAAAATATACAAAAGATTTTTATAAAATAGATAATGATAATATTATTGTCATTCATGATGATATAGATTTAAAAACCGGAGCTTTGAAATTTAAAAAAGGCGGTGGCAGTGGAGGTCATAACGGTCTTAAATCAATTGATTCTAATATTGGAAATAATTATTACAGGATTAGAATAGGAATCGGAAGACCTGAAAAAAAAGAAGAAGTGACAAATTATGTGTTAAATGATTTTAACAGTGATGAAATAAAGTGTATCGAGAAAACATTTGAAAATATTTATAAAGCTGTTTTTTTAATAGAAAACGCTTCTTCAAAATATTCGATAAAAGAGTGTTGATTGTATTTTTTATATTTGTCAAAGAAATTTTTTAAGAATTTTTTAATTATTTTTACTGCTTTTATGTTTCTTTATATATTGGTTGATTTGATGCTTAATATTTCCAAAATACCGGCATCTTCAAATTTGTTGATTTTATATCTTTCTTATACGGCTTTATATTCTGCATTTATTTTGTATCCTTTGGCTGTTATTTTTTCTTTTTTGATTACTCTTTATCAAATGATAAAATTTAATGAACTGGTAAGTTTCTATTCTCTTGGATTTTCCCCGAAAAAACTGTTTAAACCTTTTTTTATTATAGGTTTATTAATAAGTATTATTATGCTTTTATTACAAAGTACAAAGCTTGCTTATTCAGGTGAATACGCAAAAGCTGTTGAAAATGCCGATAAATTAACTACTAAAAATATTTTTTTAAAATATAACAAT
>CAYPHV010000034.1:0-12433 GCA_964410645.1 uncultured Nautiliales bacterium | reverse complement strand
TTAAAAATATTTCAATTTCTTTTGAAGAATCATTAATTTTAAATTTTTTAATCATTTTTTTATTTTTTTAATCAATACTCATATTTACAATATGACTTTTGTCATTTATATCAAATTAATTAAATTTATTATATAATAAATTTTCATTTAAAGTCATTTCTTTGTAAAAATTTTTAATTTTTTTAGAAAGATAATCAAGATTGTAATGTTTGAATAATATATTCAAATCTTTTACATACATTTTTCTGAATGATTTCAAAAAATCAAAAATTTCAGGTTGAAATCTCACAACCGTTTCATCATTGTCAAATTCCAAAATAATAAACTTATTTTGGACATTATAAACTTCATCCAACATTTGATTTTCAAAGATCTTTATAAAAGCTAAAGTCCCGTATTCCTGGCATGCTTTATCTAATTTTTTAACATTGTTTGATTGAAATTCCATAGGGAATTCTTTCTTCCAGAAAAATTCCATAGCTCTTACACTCGGTATAGAACCGCTGCTTATATGCTCTTTTTCCACCATCCCTATTTTTTCCAGCATTTGAAAATAATTTCTTATAGTGGACGGAGAAATATCAAGCTGTGCCAATTCTTTAAGCAAGGATGAGCTTATCGGCTCTCTTATTTTTATAAAATTTTTAATAAGTTCGTCTAATACTAACTCAACCTTTCTTTTCATTTTCAGCACTCTTTCTTTTTATTTGACAACGTAATTATATAATTTTATTTATTATTTGTCAAGCATTTTAATAAAAAAATTTAAAAACATTTAGTTAAAGTAACTAAACTTTTAATTATATTCTTCGTAAAATTTAAGAACAGAGACAAATAAGGTTGTAACCGCAGGCCCAATAATGATTCCCCAAAGCCCAAAAGAAGAAAGTCCGGCAACTATTGAAAAAAATATTAAAAGTGAATTTATTTGCATTTCCGAATCAAAAATTCTTTTAATAAAAACTATAATAAGCGGCTTTATAAATGTATCCGCAATAACAGAAATAACAACAACAGAATACAAAGCAACCACTATTGCACCTTTTATATTACCTTCGGAATACAAATATAAAGAAACAGGAGCCCACATTATAATTCCACCTACTATCGGAATCAAAGAAGCAAAAGCATACATAATACTAAAAAAGAAAAAATCAAGTCCGTAAAAACTTATAATAATTCCAAACAATACGCCTTCGAGTAAAGCTGTTAAAAATGTAGAAGACAAAACAACACTCATAACCTCACTTATATTAAAAAATAAAGAATTTAGCTGATTTTTAGGTAAAGGAATAACTTTTTTAAAAAACGTCAAAATTTCTTCTCCGTAAAGAACAGCAAAAAAGAAAAAGACAACAATTAAAAACGTATCTTTTATAAACGATGCGCTTCTTGCCGTAAGCGTAGCCATAAAAGGCAACACATCATTATATATCTGTGCCACTTTTTGAGGCTGAAAATAGGCTTTTATTTTATTAGATAAAACATCGGGTAAATAAGCCAATAAACTTTGGGCTTTTATTATAATATTTTGAATAATGTGAGGATCAAAATGAGCGATATACTTTCCTGTTTCTATAATAAAATATAATAACGGTCCGAAAATTACAACCGCAACAATTACAGTATCAATTGTAGCTATTAAATATTTATTTTTAATTTTTTTGGAAAAAAGATAATTTATTTTACCAAAAGCTATTGCCATTAAAGAAGCTATCAATATATCAAACAAATACGGTTTATATGTCAAATATACCAAATAAGCTATTACAATTGTTAAAATATATAAAAATTTCAATTTAAATCCTTGAACAAATTTCCAAACGGAATATTTAATAATTCAAATGTTTTACCGGTGGCAATTCTCCCTTTTGAAGTTTTTTCTATATATCCGTTTGCCAGCAAAAAAGGTTCTATTACTTCTTCAATTGTATCGGGATCTTCACTCAGAGCCGCAGCAATTGTAGACAATCCAAAAGGTTTTTTAGCTTCCGCTAAAAGCGTCAAAAATTTTATATCAAGTTTATCAAATCCATATTCGTTAATACCAAGTTCGTCCAATGCATATTTTGCTATTTTTTTTGTGATTATTTTTTCATTTTCTACTTCAGCAAAATCTCTTATTCTTTTCAAAAGTCTTAATGCAATTCTCGGCGTTCCGCGTGAACGTTTGGCTATTTCGTTCGCAGCTTCTTTTTGAATCTCCATTCCAAGTTTTTTACTGGCTAAATCAATAATAGTTTCGAGATCTTTTTGATTATAAAAATCAAGTCTAAAACTCATACCAAATCTGTCTCTTAAAGGATTACTGAGCATTCCGGCTCTTGTTGTCGCACCAATTAACGTAAATTTTGCTATATCAAGTTTAATAGTCTGAGCAGCCGGGCCGGAACCTATCACAAGATCAAGTCTGAAATCCTCCATTGCGGAATACAACACTTCTTCTATACTTGTTTTAAGCCTGTGAATCTCATCAATAAACAAAATATCGCCTTCTTCCAAATTAGTAAGAATTGCGGCCAAATCTCCGTTTTTTTCAAGCATCGGAGCAGAAATTGTTTTGATATTCGAATTCATTTCATTTGAAATTATGTTTGCTAATGTAGTTTTTCCAAGACCCGGAGGCCCGAACAAAAGCATATGGTCCAAACATTCTTTTCTTTTTTGGGCAGCTTTAATAAAAACTTTTAAATTTTTTTTAATCTGTTTTTGGCCGATATATTCTTCTAAATTTTGAGGCCTTAAAGATTTTTCATACCCTTCTTCAAAAGAAACTTTGTCCATTTCAACAATTCGCATTAATAAATCTCCTCTTTAGCCGGAAAATTTCCGCTGTTTACATCCTCGACATATTTTTTCAAAGCTTCTCTTATCTCCGAAGCCCCGTTTAAATAGCGTCTGACAAACTTGGGTTTGAAATCTTCAAAAAATCCAAACATATCAGACCAAACCAGAACCTGACCCGTTGTATATCTGCCCGCACCAATTCCAATAGTAGGTATTTGAATACTTTCAGTTATCTCTTTTGCCACTTCTTCTTTCACGCCTTCGATTACAAGCATAACCGCACCGGCTTTTTCTATTGCTTTTGCATCTTTTAAGAGTTTTTTTCTTGAAAATTCATCTTTTCCTTTTACTATATATCCGCCTTCGCTTCTGCCAAATTGAGGCATAAGTCCTATATGACCGATAACCGCTATCCCGTTTTTGGTCAATAATTCTATAATGTCAGCCTTTTCGCTTCCGCCTTCAAGTTTTACCGCATCAGCTTTTGTTTCTTTATATACCCTTATGGCATTTTTTAAAGCATCCTGCGGGGTGTTAAAAGAGCCAAAAGGCATATCAAATACAATATAAGATTTTTTAGCACCATTGCATACGGCTTTTGTATGATATATCATTTGATCAACCGTTGCGTTAAGTGTGTCTTTTTCTCCTAAAAAAGACATATTTAAACTATCACCTACCAAAATAATATCCGTAATACCGTCAAAAATTTTTGCAAAGAGCGCATCATAAGCAGTAATCATTGTAAGTTTATCTTTTTTATAAAGTTTATTTAATGTATTTTTCATATCACACCTTTTTGTTATATAATTTCAATATCTTTCATAATTATACCAACAAATTAAGAGGAGAAACAAAAAATGGCAAATTCAAACAAAAAATTAATCGCTTACATTACAACAGGATTTCCGAATAAAAATTTCACAGTTGATTTGATTAACGAACTTAAAGAATACGCAGACGGGATAGAACTTGGAATTCCTTTTTCAGATCCGGTGGCAGATGGAAGCGTTATTCAGGAAATCAATAAAAGAGCCCTAAAACAAGGCTATAAAATAACTGATACTTTTGAAGTATCTCAAAAAACAGCAAAAGAAACATCTGTATACTGGATGGGATATTTTAATAATTTTTATCGTAAAAATTATGACTTTATGGTGCAACAGGCAAAAAAATACGGCGTTAGAGGATTTATTATTCCTGATTTATCTTATGAAGAATCCGCAAATTACAAAGATAAATTTCCTTTAATTTCATTTGTAGCCCCTACCGATTCAGAGACAAGAATAAAAACAATTCTTAAAAATCCAAAGGAATTTATATATTTAGTAGCATATGCCGGAATTACAGGAATGGGTAAAGAAGAGGATTTAACCAAAATTATCGAGAATATAAGAAAAGTTACAAAAACTCCGCTTTTTATCGGATTTGGGGTAAATGAAAAAACTGCTAAACAAAAAGCAAAAGGCGTAGACGGTGTAATAGTGGGAAGCGCATTTATAAAAATATTGCTTGAAGATATAAAAGATTCAGAAAAAATTAAAAAAATTAAACAAAAAGCAAAAATAATCAAAGAAGAAATAAACAGCTAAAAAAAGTTTCTTAAATATTTCTTAAAAAATATTTGATTTTTTAAGAATTTTTTGATATTATTTCATAAGTCAATCCCGCTAAAACTATAAAAAGTGGTTTTAACGGGGGTGACAAGGCTTCGACAGGGGTAGAAAGCCCTAAGTTGCACGCACACCTAAGCAAGTGTTAAAACAGCTTGATAAATATAAACGCAATAAATAACAAATCATTCAGCCCAGCAGTAGCAAGAGTTGCTGCTTAATTAATTTCGGGCGCCTCTTTCCGCCAGGGTTTTCCGACTCCCTGGAAAGAGAGTAAAGATTGGATAAGAAAATTTGTACGAGTGCGGCAGATTTTTCGAAAAACTTTAGCACTCCTCTTTTGTAAAAGGTTTTGCCTGCTGAACCCGCAAAAGCAGTACTTTCAACAGAATAAGCGTGTAGATACTTAGGTTACTCTGTTTCTGGACTGGGGTTCGATTCCCCACACTTCCACCAAATATTTTTTAGTGTCAAAGATTTTAATTAAACAAAATCGGCCTTCATTTTTTTATAAAAATTCTTTTTCCATCCAACGGGTAAAGAGATACAAAGTCCACAAATGCTGTTTATACCTTTTATGACCTGTTTTTATAATTTCTTTTAAATATTCCTCATTAAAAATTTTTGTTTTTCTGTTTACATCAATTATTTTTTTCAACTCGCCCTCATTTTTTAACCATTCCAAAAATGGATAGGCAAAACCTTTTTTATTTCTATTTACTATTTCACCCGGCAAATATTTTAAGGCTATATTCTTAACAATCCATTTTTTATTTCCTCTTACTTCTTCAGGCAAAGAAAAAACAAAATTTACCAAATCTCTGTCTAAAAAAGGGCTTCTGGCTTCTATTGTATTCGCCATAAACATTTTATCAAGCTTCATAAGTAGCACCTCCGCCAGCCACACTTTCATATCAAAATAAGTAAAATCAAAACTTCCCCATCCTTTTAAGAATCTTTTATACTCCACTTCTTTTGTTTTAATTTTTAAAACTTTATTAATTTGTTTTTTAAAAAAAGTTTCATTTATTCCCCTGAAAACTTCATCTCCTGCAAAAAATCTTCTAAAAATCTCCCATTCTTTAATATCTTCATAATGCCTTTCCATAAATTTTTTAAGCCATATTTTATTCGGTAAAGATGATTTTAAAAAAGCTGAAAATTCTTCATATCTTCTATATCCCAAAAACAGCTCGTCACTGCCCTCCCCGCTCATTACCACTTTTAACGGAATATGTTTTGCCAAAAAATAAGCAGGAAAAAAACTACTGTCTGCAATAGGCTCATCCATAGAATATAAAACGTTTTCAAATTCATCAAAAAAATTTTTTTTAGTAAAATTTATTTCCATATGTTCTGAACCGATATGTTTTGAAACTTCCAGGGCATATTTTCTTTCATCATAATTATCAAATCCGTCATAGCCGACAGTATACGTTTTTAATTTTTGATATTTCGATAAAATAGCGGCAATTAAACCGCTGTCAACGCCGCCGCTTAGCAAGCTGCCGATTTCGACTTCTCCCTGAAGTCTTTTTTTTACACTTTTAATTAATAATTCTTCAGCTTCTTTACACACATTTTCTATTGTCCATTTTCTATTTTCTATCCGTTCAAAATCATACCATTTTTTAATTTCACCGTCATAATAACATCCGGCGGGAAGTTTATAAATTCCCTGATATATTGTATTGGGAGCAATGGAAGAATTATAAGCCAGATATTCTACCAATGCATCAAAATTTAATTTCTTATCCATAAACGGTAAAATTGCTTTAATTTCACTTGCAAATATTCCGGATTTTGTAAAATATAAAGGTTTTTTACCAAATTCATCTCTAAAAAGATATAATTTTTTATCAAAAATCGCAATTGCAAACATACCTTCCAGTTTTTTTATAGACAAAACCCCGAATTTTTTCCACAATTCAGTTATCACTTCAATTTCTGTGGAGGCGTTCAAGTTATATTCTTTTATTAAATTTTTATAATTATAAATTTCTCCATTAAAAACAGCCAAAATATCATTTTTTTTCAAAGGCTGCATATCTTGATCAATGTTTTCAATTGCCAGGCGGTTAAAACCGAAATATACATCATTTATATTTTCAATATTTTGAAAATCCATACCTCTGTGTTTCATCAAATCAAGTGAAAATCTAATTTTATCGATATTTCCATTAACCATTCCAAATATAGCGCACAAGTTAAAACCTTTTTTTGTTAGAATTCTAACAAAAAGGCTCTAAATGAAAAAATCTTTTAAATATACATTTATCACTATAGCGGAATGGAAAAAATTTTTACTTGTTGTTTTGTCCGTATCAATTTTAACATTATTTGAATCTATGCCCGTTATCAGCGTAATGGCGTTTCTTTTTGAAAAGCTTATTTACTTAAGTATCGGTGTATTTTTAATATATCTTTTAAAACACTCCTCAACAATTGAAATATATTTTGAAAATCTTCAAAAAAACTATATTTCAACATTTCTTTTCCACTATATTCCACCCGCTATTGGAATACTGCTTGGAATTTTAATAATAGGGACTTTTTGGTTTCTCTTTTTTATAATGATTTTTGAATTTACAAATTCCATGTTTGTTTTCGCAGATCCCAATAATTTTTTATATGCAATAGGAACAAGCACTTTTATTACAAAAATATTAATAGGCTTTTATCTTGTTTATCTAATATTTTTCAGTTATATTTTTCTGGGAAAATTTGGAGAAGCATTAAGTAAAACAACTTTTAAAGAATCTTTTATTTCTATAATATCATCTCTTGTAGATTTTAAATACTGGACAAAAACATTTAATTTGACATATTTGGGAATTTATTTAATTTGGAGTGTTATTGCAATTTCCGTTTATTCCGTTACATCATTTATATATTTATTTATTATTTTTCCTGCAATTGCCACAAATCCGAACATATCACTGATAATTATCCCTGTTTTTGTTGCGATTACAACAATACTTACTTATTATACATATTTCAGCAGCTATTTTGCATATAAAAGCACAATAAAACAGTATTAAGCGCCAAAACGGCTTTTATTTTATTTTTTTAAAAAATAATAAATAAAAGCAATGGCCGGAACAAGGCTTACTCCGAACAAAAAGCTTAATACATCGAAATAATGCTTTGAATTAAGCCAAAAAAAACCAGCTATTAAGCAAATATAACCTGATAATTTTACAAAATTAAAGCCCCTTGTAAAAGAAAATAAAGAATAATTATACCATTTCAGTTTTTTTGATTCTTTATCATCAAAATATTTATTTTCATTTTTCAAATTAGTCTTTACCATATTAAAATATCCGATAAATGCACCAAAAATAATTAATAACGAAGAAAAAAAAGCAATTTGTGTATTTAAAAACCATTTTATATTATCCTCAAGATAACAAAAAACTATTATACCTGTGTCAACTGCAAAAAATATTTTCAGCAAATCAATATATATATTATTTTTATTTTTTTTATTATTCAATGCTTAACTCTTTATTTTTACACATATGCTTTATAAAATTTAATACCGCCGACCCACACTTCTTCAAGCAAATTTTCTTTTTCCAAATCATTAAATATTCTTTGGGTATGCTCATCAAGTATATTTTTTATATCACTTTCGCTAAACGGACGTTTTTTCAATGTGTTTAAAAGTTCAGACCTGTTTAAATTTTCTATTTTATAATTTATTTTTTCGCGTGTCGGAATAAATATATTTTGATGCTTAATATGCTCTGAAAGAGAAAACAATTTTTCAACATTCACTCCTTTGACATTATAAGCCGGGGGTCTGTCTATGGTAGAAATATCCACTCTGTCCGGTTTAATATCAGCTAAAACATTATTTAATTTTTCAAATTCCCCATCTTTGTCGTTGATACCTTTAACAACCAAAATCTCTATAACAAGCTCGCCTTTATAAATTTTTCTAAATTCAATCATTCCGTTTATAATACGGGATAATTGAATATTTTTTGCGGGCCTGTCGATTTTTTTGAACGTTTTTTCATCCGCACTATCAAGCGAAAGTTTTACAATATCAAACTTTTTAAGAGAATTTTGGATATCCGGTTTATCAATTGTTGAAGAATTGCTTAAAATCAAAAGTTTTTTATTTAATGTTTTTAGCTTGTCAGTAAGCTCATTCAAAAATGGATACAAAGTAGGCTCACCATTGCTTGTAACAGTCAAAACATCAAACGTATATTCGTTAACGGCTTTTTTTACTTCTTCAAAAACCTCTTTCGGCTTTGGGGGATTATCATAATTTTCAACCGGTTTTGATTTTTCAAGTTCACAATATATACAGTCAAAATTACATCTTTTTTTATCCGGTGACAAGTCTATGCCCAAACTCATTCCAAATCTGCGGGAAGCCACAGGACCAAATATATACTTCATTAATGTCCTTTATGCATAAAATAGAGCGCTAGTGCAAGCGCCAAAATACTTCCGGCAAAATACATCATTTCAAGAGGAGTGTTAAAATTCATATTAATAACTTTTTTAAAAAAACTTACAATTAACACCATTATAACGACTTTGCCGAGTTTATCTTTTAATTCATCCAACGAATGAATTGCCAAAATTTTATTTCCTGCTTCACTTTTTTCCGCATCATCAATTTTGGAAATAAACAATTCATACAGACCAAAAGCAAATAAAAGCATAACCACGGCTATCAAATACAAATCGACAGCGCCTATTATTCCTCCGATTAATATCCCGTGAAAATTCTCAGGATGATAATTCATAAAGAAAAATTCATATGTTTTTAAGACCATTTCCCAAATATCATAACTTGCAACAAAAAACAGTGCAATTCCGCCCAGCAGGGCAAAAACAACGGCAAACAGTACAATTAATCTGGAATTCCACAAACTTTTTTCAAACGTTGCTTCTAAAAATCCTCTTTTATCTTCCATATTTTTCTTTCAAAAACTGTTCACCTTCCGTTTTAATCCATTTAATAGCAATTCTCACAGCATTAGTGGCAGCCCCGACCCTTAATTGATCAGCAACATTAAAAAAATGCAAAACATTGTCTTCATATAAATCTTTTCTTATTCTTCCCACATAAACATAATCCGTATCGGTTGCAATAACAGGCATCGGATATTCATTTTTTTCGGGATTGTCAATAACCTTAATATCTTCAAAACTGCCCAGAACTTTCCTTGCTCTTTTTACATCCACTTTCTTTTCGCAATAAACTGTAATAGCTTCACTGTGACTTCTGAGAATCGGAACTCTTACGCAAGTTGGAGCTATTTCGATATTCGAATGCATAATTTTATTTGTTTCATTTACCATTTTAAGCTCCTCTTTTGTCCATCCATCATCCATAAATTTATCAATATGCGGAATAACATTAAGGGCAACCTGATATTGAAAGACCTCTCTCTCTTGCACTTTTTCATCCAATTTAAAATTAAAAACCGCCCTCATTTGTTCAAACAGTTCTTCCATTCCTTTTTTACCAGCTCCGCTTACAGCCTGATACGTGGCAACATCAACTCTTTTTAATCCAAATTCTTTATGTAGCGGCGCCAGAGAAATCACCATTTGAATAGTTGAACAGTTTGGATTTGCTATAATCCCTTTTTTTCTCCATAATGCAATATCGCCCGGATTAACTTCCGGAACAACCAACGGCACATCAGGATCCATTCTAAAATAACTTGTATTATCTATAACCAAAGCTCCAGCTTTGGCAGCACAAGGTGCAAATTTTGCACTTACACTTCCTCCGGCACTAAAAAAAGCAATATCTATTTCTTCCTTTTCAAAAATATCACACGTAAGTTCTTTTACTCTATAAACTTTATTTTTAAATTCGACTTCTTTACCTACGCTTCGACTGCTGGCAAGAGGTACCAGTTTTTTAATGGGAAAATCATACTCTTCCAAAACTCTCAAAAGTTCTTCTCCTACGGCTCCTGTCGCTCCCGCTATTGCTACATTATACATTAAAACTCCTTTAAATATAAATCTTTTTGTGTTATTTGCTGTGTTTCGCTAAGTATCGCCGCCCTTTGAATAACATTAATAAGTTCTCTGATATTTCCAGGCCATGAATAGTTTAAAAGAGCTGTTTGCGCTTCTTCACTCAAAACTTTTTGTTCTAAATTATACTCTTTTATTATTTTATTCAATATAAATTTTGCAATCGGAAGTATATCATCTTTTCTCTTGCTTAAAGGAGGAATACTTATAGGAATTGTCGCAAGTCTATAATATAAATCTTCTCTAAAAGTCTTTTTTTCAATACTGGTTTGTATATTTTGGTTTGTAGCGCTAATAATTCTGACATCAAGCTTTATAGGTTTAACCCCTCCTAGTTTAAAAAATTCCTTTTCCTGCAGCACTCTTAATAATTTTGCCTGGAGATTGTAGGGCATTTCTGCTATTTCATCCAAAAATACAGTACCCCCCTGTGCCAATTCAAAAAGACCTTTTTTATCAGAAATTGCATCTGTAAAAGCACCTTTTACAAATCCAAACAATTCACTTTCTATCAAATGCTCGGGAATTGCGCTCATATTAACGGCAACAAACGAACCGGCTCTTTTACTTGTTTTGTGTATGAATTTTGCAAATTCCTCTTTGCCTACGCCGCTTTGTCCTAAAAGCAAAACATTTATATTTGTTTTGGCAACCTTTTTTGCTGTTTCCAAAACTTTTAACGTATTTTTATCTTTGATAATAAATTTTGAATCTAAATTAATTTTTTTGTTTTTTGTTTTTTGTTCAAAAACTTTTTTTCTCTCAATTGCCTGGATTAATTCTTCTATCTCAAAAGGTTTTGTTAAAAAATCTTTCACCCCAAGTCTTATACATTCAATTGCTCTATTTAATGTGGCATTGCCTGTTATCATTATTACCTCATATTTTCCGTTTAATTTCTTAACAAACTCAATTCCGTCCATTTTAGGCATCGTTATATCGGTAATTATCAAATTTATACTGTCATCCAGTTTTTTAAGAGCACTCGGGGCATCTCTAAATTCCACGATTTTATAACCCTCTTCTTTTAGCGCAAGAGTTAAAGATTTTCTCATATTTATATCATCTTCTACAATAGCTATTTTCAATTATCTTTCCTTATTTTTATTTTAATAAATTATAAGTAAAAAAAAGATATCAGTCAATAAGAAAGTCAGGACGTTATTTTTTCTAAAGTTAAAAAGTTAGATTAATTTTTTTTTATAATTTCAATACTCCAATTGTATCGGTTTAATAGAAAAGCGTTTGCAAAAAAGGTTGTTTTAACCGAATTTCAATACTCCAATTGTATCGGTTTAATGTAAGAAAACTGCTTAAATTTATTAATTGTTTAGCAATTTCAATACTCCAATTGTATCGGTTTAATCAATTGCTAACCATATTGATGAAGAAGATAAAGGTAATTTCAATACTCCAATTGTATCGGTTTAATTATGTTTGGTTTAGAAGATAAGTTTTATAACAAAAATTTCAATACTCCAATTGTATCGGTTTAATCACCGATAACAAAATTCTGTTTTACAATGTGTATTTATTTCAATACTCCAATTGTATCGGTTTAATCATAAGAAATAAAGAGCGTTCGGCGCCTACATTAAATTTCAATACTCCAATTGTATCGGTTTAATATACCCGAAACAGTTGGGCAATATACGGGAGTGAAATTTCAATACTCCAATTGTATCGGTTTAATAGTATTTATAATAATAATTGCAGTGCTTGGGCAACCATTTCAATACTCCAATTGTATCGGTTTAATAGTTTGCTGCCGCCAAAGAAGATCTAAAATAAACATATTTCAATACTCCAATTGTATCGGTTTAATCTTACAGTTATTATAAAACAAGTGAACAAAGACAAATTTCAATACTCCAATTGTATCGGTTTAATGGATATACAGGATATAAATATGAATGCTTTATTTATATTTCAATACTCCAATTGTATCGGTTTAATTGAAATGCCTAAAATTGCAACCCCTTTGAGCGAGAATTTCAATACTCCAATTGTAT
>CAYPHV010000033.1:0-12627 GCA_964410645.1 uncultured Nautiliales bacterium | reverse complement strand
CAAAAATAATATATATTATAAAAATAATAAAAAAAATCCAAAGGATAATAATTAATTTAAAAAAATTATCCAAAAATTGCTTCTATGGATTTATATCCTGCGGCTGCCAATAAAATAGCTCCTACAACATTTATAGAAATATATACCAGTGACTCCATCATAAGGCCATTTTTCATTAAAAAAAAGCTTTCTACCGCAAATGTTGAAAAAGTGGTAAAGGCTCCCATCATTCCTGTTGTGAGCATAGATTTCATATAAGGATTTTGTATGATTGAACATTGGATTAAACCGATTAATATACCCAGTATAAAGCTTCCTATTAAATTAACTGCAATTGTTCCAAAGGGAATATCATGCTTAATTGTATTATTTACAACCCCGGCTGTATAGGCCCTTAAAATGGCACCGATAAATCCTCCAATGCCTATGGCTAAATATGTGTCAAATTTCATTTGTATACTCCTTATTTATAATTTGTTGCATTTGTTTTTGTGTTTCTACATACCAGTTTGGATTGTCTTTTGGATAAAAACTTTTTAAAAAAATAATTTTTATCGTTTGTTTTTCTATTCTAAAAGGATGTTTCTTGAAAATAAAAGGAAGATTTATTATAACGAAAGGCTGAACTTTTAAATTTAATTTTTCCGCCATTCCTTTTACTCCATTTTTCCATTTAAGCATTTTTTTGGGGTGTACTTTATTTCTTGTTCCTTCCGGATATACGATTATTTTTAAGCCTTTGTCTATTCTTTCTTTCACATCACGAATTGTTTTTAAAATAGAATGCTTATTTGCCCTGTCTACTAAAATCATATCCGTTTTAGTAACCAAATATTTAACTACAGGTATTTCAGAAAGTTCTTTTTTTGCGATTGAAATTACTTTTTCAGGTATTGCTGTCTCCATTAACGCTACATCAAAATCATGTGTATGGTTTCCAATTAATAATTGTGCGGATTTATCCAGCCTGCCTTTTATAATTACTTTTTTTGTAATTAAATCAACTATTTTTTTGGCACATTTTTTTCTATATTTAAGTTCGTTTTTAGGATCGATTCCGCAAAGAAACGCTGTAATAAAAATGCATAAATACATATATGCCATTTTTAAATAAGAAAGAAATGAATCAATTATTTTCATTTGTCCATCCTAATTTATTGTTTATTTTTACTTCAATATAATTTCTCGATTTTTGTAAAATTTTTACTTTTCTGTTTTTTTGCAATATATAAATAACAGTTGAATTATATGTTGGAAGTATAGTAAGTTTTGTGCCTTTTGACAATACTGCCTCACCTTTTGGCAAAAATTGGATTATTATAAACAGGCTTAATAAAATAGGGAAAATTAAAATCCATATTTTTTGATAGATTAAAAACAGTATTAAAAACAGGGCGATAAATATTAATATAAGTATATTTATTGGTGTAAAAATATTATTTGCATTTGGATTGATGTTTGTCTGGGTGCTGATAACTGCTTCTTTCAGTTTTACAGGAATTACAATTTTTTCAAAATTTTCTTTTTGAATATTAAAATAATAAAAAGAAAGTTTTTTTATATTTTTAGGCAGTGTTACCAGATAGCTTGCTTCATTATTATTTAATACAGTTAAATTTTCATCATTTTTTAGATGAAAATCGTTTATATTGCAGTTTTTGCATTTTATGGTGAAAGAAAGTAATATTTTGTTGTTACTTAAAGTGGAAATAGGTGAGCATATGTTTAAACTGTCTGCCAGAATATTTGAAAAATTTTGAACTTTTTGAAGCTTTTTTATTTTTATTATATTGTTTAAATCTATAATTTTATTTATTTTGTTGGATATTATAATAATGTTTTTAGAGGTGTTGTAGTCAGCTTTAAAAATTGCTGTTAAATTATAAATATAAGGATTTTTATGCTCTACATTTAATTTTATATCCGGTGAAGTACAATTTAGGTCTTTAACCGGAGATATGATTTTGATATGTAAATTTATGATTTGGTTTTGATAATAATATGGCTTTAGATTAACATATTTAATGATCAAATTTTGTGCAAAAAGAAAAAGAGGAAGCAATATTAGAAATAATCTCATTTTAATGCTATTTTGTAATCTTTTTCAAAATGTTGGATATAAGATAAATATTTTTTTCTTTTTTTACCCCATAATGTAATTCTGGCTGAATGTTTTATTTTCAAAGGATTTATCCATTTACCGTAATGCATAACGCCAAAATGTAAATGGGGTCCGGTTGAAAGGCCTGTGTTGCCGAGATATCCTATAACCGCACCCTGTTTTACCCATTTGCCTACATATATACCTTTTGGCCATGCGTGTAAATGTGCGTAAAGAGTCATATAACCCTTTTTGTGTCTGATTTCTACAGCTCTTCCGTAACCTCTTATCCAGCCCTTGTAAATTATTTTTCCGTCTGCAACTGAATGAATGGGAGTTCCTATTTTATTTACGTAATCAATTCCATCATGCATTCTCCATACATGTAAAATAGGATGAAATCTCATACCGAAATATGATGATATTCTTTTATATCTAAGAGGTGCCGGTAAAAACATTCCTTTTAAGCTTTTTGCATGTTCGTTATAATATTTATGATCATACGGATTTAAAAAAGCCGTATAATGATAAAATTTGTTTTGCATAGAAGTAAAAAGAATTTTAATGGTTTTTATTTTTCCAAATCTTGATTTTGCCTGATAAATGACCTTTATCTGTGTATGTTTAGGGATAGCCCTGAAATTTATTTTATCGCTGAAAATAGAGATTAATTTGTTTGTCAAAACAGTTGAACCTGTTGATTTATAAACATCATAGCTTAAATAATGGTTTATTGTAATAGATACACTTTTTTTCGAAGTATCGAAGATTATCGGTACTGTTTTAGTAATAAACTTTCCATTTTTATTGATTATTTGTAACTGCTGGGTAGGATTTATCGGGATTAAGGCTTGTTTTAAATTATTGTTATTTTTTAAAATAAATATTTTTTCCCCGTTAAAAATATGCCTTACTTCTCTTTTTACAGTTGGGTTCAAATTATAATAAATGGAAGCAGGTAATTTATTGTCTTTTAAAAATTGATAAAACGTATAATGCCTCTGCCAGGTTATTATACTGACTTTATAAGCAAACAGATTTACGGCTATTAATATAAAGAATATTAATCTTTTCATTCAAAAAATCCTTTTATCATTTTTATTCCGTCGGTTCCGCCTAAAATATTTTCCATTGCTCTTTCGGGATGGGGCATAAGTCCAAATACATTTTTATTTTTATTGCATATTCCGGCAATACAGTCGTCACTTCCATTTGGATTTGATTCATTTCCGTTTTCATCACAATATTTAAGTAAAACCTGTCCGTTATTATACATCTGTTTTAAAATTTCTGCGTTTACTTTGTAATTGCCTTCGGCATGTGCGATAGGAATGTTTATAATTTCCCCTGTTTTTAATTTCTGTAAAAATTTATTGTTATTATCAATAACTTTTAAATGATGAAATTTTGAAATAAAATGTAAATTTTCGTTTTTTGTCATTGCACCCGGAAGAAGATGGGATTCTAATAAAATTTGAAATCCGTTGCAGATGCCAAGAACAAATCCGCCTTTGTTTGCAAATTCAGTTACATTTTTCATAACAGGTGAAAATCTGGCGATTGCTCCGCTTCTTAGATAATCGCCATAACTAAAACCGCCGGGAAGAACTATCAAATCGTAATTTTTCAAATTCTCTTCTGTATGCCAGATAAAATCGACTTTAGCTCCCGCTTTTTCAAAAGCCCATTTGGTGTCTCTATCGCAATTTGTTCCAGGAAATACAATGACAGCCACTAGCATTGTTTGGCTTCTATTTCATAATTTTCAATAACAGGATTTGCCAACAATTCGTCAGCCATTTTTTTGGCTTCTTTGAGCGCATTTTCTTTATCTGTTTTTATATCAAGTAAAATTTGCTTTCCGACTCTTACATCGTCTATATCGTCAAAACCCAATGTTTTAAGAGCATGTAAAACTGCTTTTCCCTGTGGGTCGAGAACCCCTTTTTTTAAATGTATATTTACAGCTATTTTCATTTTCTTCCCTTTAATCTGTTCAAAATTTCGCTGTAAGCTTCTTTAATATCTCCCAAATCAAATCTAAAAAGATCTTTATCCATTTTTTTGCCTGTTTTTTTATCCCAAAGTCTGCAGCTGTCAGGTGTAATTTCGTCTGCTAAAATAATTTTACCGTTTTTGTCTTTTCCAAATTCTATTTTAAAATCTACTAAAATCAAATCTATTTTGTCAAAAAAATTAATTAAAAAAGTATTTATTTTTTTGGCGTAATTTCTTAATGTGTCAAGTTCTTTTTTATCTTTAACCAAATTTAGAATCATTGCATGGTAATCGTTAATAAGCGGATCATTTAATGCGTCGTTTTTATAATAAAATTCCACTATTGTAAATGGAAGTTTTTTACCTTCTTTTAATCCAAGTCTTTTACAAAGGCTTCCTGCGGCAATATTTCTGATAACCACTTCTATAGGGATAATATTTACTTTTTGGACCAGTTGTTTAGTTTCATCTATCTGTTTTATCAAATGTGTTGGAATACCTTCTTTTTCAAGTTCTTTAAAAATAAGTGTGGTTATTGCGCAGTTTAATGCACCTTTTCCGTTTTCTTCACCTTTTTTTACGCCGTTAAATGCAGTTAGTGAATTTTTATATTCGCATATAACTTCATCAGGGTTATCGTTTTGATATATTTTTTTGGCTTTGCCTTCGTATAAAAGTTTCATTCACTCTCCTTTTCAATAATCAATGCTTTTAATATATTGGCACCTGTTAGCAGTTGTAAATCATTTTGTGGATTTAATTCGTTTTTTTCTTTTTCTTTGATTTTTTTATGTTTGATTTTTGCCACTGCGGCTTTTAAATGATCTTTTAAATCAATTTCTTTTATTTCTATTCCTTCATTTTCTTTTTTAACTTTTGCAGAATGGACAATTATATCGGGTGTTACGCCTTTTGCCTGAATTGTTCTTCCGCTTGGGAGATAATATTTCGCGACTGTAAGTCGAACCGCTTCATTTTTATTTACAGGTAAAATAGCCTGAACGCTTCCTTTCCCAAATGTCTGTTCGCCTATTATTACAGCACGCTTGTGATCCTGTAATCCTCCGCTTACTATCTCACTTGCACTGGCGCTTCCGCCGTTTACCAAAACTACTAAAGGAATATTTTTATATGTTCCGTATGAATGTGCGTAATATACTTCATTTTCCTGTGGAATTCTTCCTTTTTGTGAAACTAAAATTCCTTTGTCTATGAATAAATCTAATGTTCCTACCGCCTGGTTTAATAACCCTCCCGGATTGTTTCTTAGATCTATTATGATACCTTTTTTATTTTCTTTTTTTAATTTTGGAAGTATTTTTTTAAGTGAGGGAACTACATTTTTGTCAAAAGAACTTATCCTTATATAAGCTATATCAGGATAGCCTTTAATAAATTTTTCTTTTACGGATTGTATTTTAATATTAGCGCGTGTCATAGTTACTTTGAATGGTTTTTTACCTTTTCTTACAATAGTCAAAGTAACCTTTGTCCCTGGTTTTCCCCTCATTAAATTTACGTCTTCGTCTAAACTTAAATCAAGTGTGGCTTTATTGTTTATCATCAAAATAACATCTCCGGCTTTAAGATGGGCTTTGAATGCAGGAGTGTCGTCAATAGGGGAAATAATTGTTAAAACACCGTTTTTCATACCTATTACGATTCCAAGTCCCCCAAATTCGCCTGTTGTTTCAATTTTGAGCTGTTTGTAGCCTTTTTTGTCTAAATAGCTTGAATGCGGATCAAGATTTGGAAGTAACCCTTTTAGGGCTTTGTTTATTATCTGAGTTGTGTCTAGTTTGTTTACATAGTAACTTTCAACAATATTTACTACTGTAACAAATTTTTCATATGCAGCGAGTCTTGTCTGCCTTGATTCTTTGGCAAAAAGCGATAAACTTATTAATACCAAAACTAATAATTTTTTCAAAATGTTTCTCCTTGGGGTTTTTGAAATTCTATTTTAATTTGCGTTAAAAATCAAGAAACTTTTGAAAATATGGTAAAAAATATGAAATATAAAAATATTGTTAGTTTTTCAGGTCAAAAACGTTGACATAGATTGACTAAATTTGTTATAATCACATTAACTAAAACTTTGAAGGAGAGCAAAATGGAAAAATTATTTGAAAAATTAACAAATCAAATGTCAGAATCAATTGAAAGCGGTCTTTCTCTGGCACTACACAATAAAAATCCGGAAGTACATCCGTTACATTTGATCTGGGGGCTTTTGACTAATACAAATACAATTCTCAATCAGGCGCTTAATAAAATGGGTGTTGATAAAACGGCAATAGAACTTGAAGTAAAAAGTGCCGTAGACAGGCTTCCCAAAGTAAATCAGATTACAAAAGAATCTATTAAAATAGGAAGGAACTTAATAGAAAGTTTGCAAAATGCCGAAGCTCTTGCCACAAGATTCGGGGATAAATATATTTCTGTTGATACATGGATAATAGCTAACTTAGATTCTTTTAAAGATACTCTTGGAAAATATGTAGATTTGTCGGAGCTTAAGAAAACTTTTGAATCAATAAGGGGAAATAAAAAAATAGAAAGCAAAAGCGCGGATGAAAATTTGGATGCGCTTAATAAGTATGGTTTGGATTTAACGGCTAAAGCCAGAAACGGTGAGCTTGACCCTATAATCGGAAGAGATGAAGAGATAAACAGAATGATACAGATTTTGATCAGAAAAACAAAAAATAATCCGATTTTACTCGGTGAACCTGGAGTCGGTAAAACAGCGCTTGTTGACGGGCTGGCTCAAAGAATTGTAAAAAAAGAAGTTCCGACTTCCATTCAAAATAAAAAAATCATCGCGCTTGATATGACGTCTTTGATAGCCGGTGCCAAATACAGAGGTGAATTTGAAGATAGACTTAAATCAGTGGTTGACGAGGTAAAAGCCAATTCCAATATTATCTTGTTTATAGATGAAATTCACACAATAGTGGGAGCCGGGGCCAGCGAAGGCAGTATGGATGCGGCAAATATCCTAAAACCGGCTCTTGCAAGAGGTGAGCTTAGAACAATAGGGGCTACAACTTTAAAAGAATATAGAAAATATATTGAAAAAGACGCGGCGCTTCAGAGAAGATTTCAGCCTGTTATGGTAAATGAGCCGAGTGTAAACGAAGCCATCAGAATTTTAAGAGGTCTTAAAGACAGGCTTGAAGCCCATCATCAGGTAGTTATAAAAGATGAAGCGATAGTTGCGGCGGCTAAACTTACAGACAGATATATTACCGACAGATTTTTACCTGATAAAGCAATTGATGCCATAGACGAAGCGGCTGCGGAAATCAGAATGCAAATAGAAAGCGAACCGTTTGAACTTTCTAAAATCAAGAGGGAAATTGAACAGTTGATGGTTGAAAAACAAGCCTTGGAAATGGAAGGAAAAGAAAGCGAAAAAATTAAAAAAAGACTTGAAGAAATAGAAAAAGAACTTGCTAATCTAAAAGAAGAAGAAAGAAAACTTGAAGTTAAATATAATGATGAAAAAAGAGTTTTAAAAGGCGTTGCCGATATAAAAGAACAAATTGAAAAATTAAAAGTTGAAGCTGAAATAGCAAAAAGAGAAGGCAATTTCAGCAAAGCCGCAGAAATAGAATACGGCAGAATAGTAGAACTTAATAAAAAATTGGACGAATTAGAGAAAAAATGGGAAAAAATGCAAAAAGAGGGAACGCTTTTAAAAAATGCGGTTGATGAAGAATCAGTGGCACATGTTGTCAGCAAATGGACCGGAATCCCTGTAAATAAAATGTTAAAAGGCGAACTTAATAAAATTTTGCATATTGAAGATGAACTTAAAAAATGGGTTGTCGGTCAAGACGAGGCAATTAAAGCCGTGGCTAGGGCTATTAAAAGAAATAAAGCAGGACTTGGAGATCCTAACAGACCTATTGGAAGCTTTATGTTTTTAGGACCTACCGGTGTGGGTAAAACCGAAACAGCTAAAACATTGGCAAGATTTTTGTTTGATGACGAAAAAGCGCTTATCAGGTTTGATATGAGCGAATATATGGATAAAATAAGTGTATCTAAATTAATAGGTGCCGCTCCGGGATACGTAGGATATGAAGAAGGAGGGCAGTTAACCGAAGCTGTCAGAAGAAAACCGTACAGTGTTCTTTTGTTTGATGAAATAGAAAAAGCCCATGTTGATGTATTTAATATTTTACTTCAAGTGCTTGATGACGGAAGACTTACCGATAATAAGGGCGTAACGGTTGATTTTAAGAATACAATCATTATTTTAACAAGTAATATTGCAAGTGATATTATTATGGAAATTAAAGACGAAAAGGGAAGAAAAGAGGCTGTATGGGCTGAGCTTAAAAGAAGAATGAAACCTGAATTTCTCAATAGACTTGATGAAATAGTTATATTTAATCCTTTGGGAAAAGAACAAGTTAAACAAATTGTAGATATCTTACTTAGAAAGATTAAAGCAAGACTAGAAGAAAGAGATATTAAACTTCATTTAAGCGAAAAAGTAAAAGAATTTATTGCCGAAGTCGGATTTGATCCGGTATTTGGAGCAAGACCTTTGAAAAGAGCATTGGCTAATGTGATTGAAGATAAATTGGCCGAGCTTATACTTGAAGGTAAGGTAAAAGAAGGAGATGAGGTAGAATTTGACGCTGATGCAACCAATATAATAGTAAAAGTAAATAATATAGAAGTGGCAAAAGATCCTAAATAACGGATTTTTTGATATTATTGCCAAAAAGGTAAAAAATGGATGTTAAACAAAAAATTATTGAAAAAATTAAAAAATCTTCTTTGAAAAAAGAAAAGATAGATACAGCTGTTCATCATATAAACGAATGGTATAAAGAAGATATTGCAGAAAATAAATTTTATAAAAAACTAATCAAAAAATTTCCTTTTTTAAAATCTATATTAAAAGGATAATGTGTTTTAAAATATGATACACTTTTAAAAAATTATATTAAGGAAGATTATGTTAAGATTTGCTCCATCTCCCACAGGCGATATGCATATAGGAAATTTAAGAGTTGCCATATTTAATTATATTGTTGCAAAGCAAAGAGGGGAAAAACTGTTAATAAGAATCGAAGATACGGATAAACAAAGAAATATTGAAGGAAAAGACAAGGAAATTTTAACCATTTTAGATGCTTTTGGAATTAAGTATGATCAAGTAGTCTATCAATCCGGCAATTTTCAAATTCACCGGGAAATGGCTAAGAAACTGCTTGAAGGAAAAAAAGCTTTTGTCTGTTTTTGTTCTGAAGATGAGATAAACGGTGAGAGGGAAAAAGCAAAATGTGAAAAAAGGCCTTACAGATATTCAGGAAAATGTGAGTATTTGGACGAAAAAGAAGTAGAATCAAAAATAAAAGAAAAAAAACCTTTTGTTGTAAGGCTCAAAAAACCTGAAAAACCTGTAAAATTTCATGATTTGATAAAAGGAGACTTTGAATTTTCTCCTTTTGATATAGACAGTTTTGTAATTTTAAGGACAAATTTAATTCCTACATACAATTTTGCATGTGCCGTGGATGATATGATTTATGATATTTCTCTTGTAATAAGAGGGGAGGATCATTTAAGCAATACTCCAAAACAGATAGCAATAAGACATGCCCTTGGATATAATAAAAAAATGAAATACGCCCATTTGCCTATTATCTTAAACGATAAGGGCAAAAAAATGAGTAAAAGGGACAATGCAAGCAGTGTTAAATGGCTTTTAAAGGTTGGATTTTTGCCTGAAGCGATTGCAAATTATTTAATACTTTTAGGCAATAATTTCGGAAAAGAAATATTTACACTGCAAGAATCAATTAAATTTTTTGATTTAACAAAAATTTCGCGTGCTCCGGCTAAATTTGATATGGAAAAGCTTAAATTCTTAAATAAAGAACATTTAAAAAAAATAAATAATTTATCAAAATATTTTGGATATAACGAAGTTTATGAAGATTTGCTCAAAATTTTTAGAGATGAAAGTTTTACCACCGAAGAAATAAAGAATAAATTTGAAAAAATATTTGAGTCTTCAGACGGCGGAGAATTTAAAAACGAAAAAGAAATTATAAAAAAAGAGATATTGAATAACGAATTGGAAGAAAATTATGACGAATTTAAAAACCGTTTAATTAAAAATACTTCCATTAAAGGCAAAAAATTTTTTATTTCTTTAAGAGAACTTTTTATAAATGAAAAACAAGGTCCTAAAATAAAAGATTTATACAACGTTATGCGGCCGTATTTAAAAAAAATTATTAAGGATAGATAATGAATACAATTTTAATAACTATTTTGGAATTTATTTCATTAATTATCAGCATATATGTATGGGTTGTAATTATTGCGGCTTTGATTACATGGGTCCAGCCCAATCCCTATAATCCTATAGTCAAATTTTTGTGGAACGTAACAGAACCTATTTATAAATGGATTAGAAAATATATTCCAACCAGTTTTGGGGGAATCGACATTGCTCCTATTATTTTGATTTTGGTTTTGGAATTTATTCAAATTTTACTACACAATGTAATAGAAAGTTTTTATTAGTGAAAATTATTATTTTTATTATTCCTCTTTTTCTGTTTGCAAATGTTCTTAATCTTTCTTCTTTATTGGCTAAACCTAAAAGTTATGTAAGGGATTTTTATCTGACGGAGTTTATGAAAGAAACAAATTCAACTGTTTTGGCTTTTAAAGCATTTACATCATTATATAAAGTAAAACTTTTTAAAGATACAAAAATTCTTGCTAAATTTAAAGAATTCGAACCGCTGTATCGGTGTGTCAACGTAAAAAAAGAATATTTAAAAGATGTTCCTGTAAGCTGTATTTTAAATAACGGGCTTTCTCTTAAAACAATTTCAGCATTGGATAAAAAAGATTTAACTTATTTATATACGGAATTACCGGAAGGAAAAGTAAAAAGCGCTGCTAAAGATTTTTTGGATAATAATTTTTCAGACGTTTTTAAAAATAGAAATCTCGGATATTATTTTATTTTGAATTATCCGGATAAAAAAATAGATCAAACAATTGATAATTTTTCTGTTTTCGAAGATAAATATTTTTATATGTTTGTAAAAAGCGCTACGGTACACAGACTCAAAAAAATAGAAAAATCCTTAAATAAAATTGATTATAAAAATTTTGCAGACAGAACTAAATGGTGGCTTGCTTTAAATGCTGTTGTTTTAAAAGACAAATCAAGGGCTGTAAATATACTTAGCTTAATAAAAAATAAAAATTCAAAAATTTATTTTTGGCTTTGGAAACTGACCGGTGATAACAGATATTTTAATAAACTTTTGCAAAATCCGGAAATAAATTTTTATACTCTTTATGCGTATGAAAAAGCACATAAAAATTTTAACATAAAAGTGAATATTGTGTTTAATTCCGTTAAAAAGCCTGAATATAATGAAACTAACCCGTGGGATGTGCTAAAATTTTTTAATAAACTGAAATATACCAAGAATCTTTTTTATTTAGCAGAAAAATTGGACAATAAATATTCGGAAGCTTTAAAAGCAATAGTTTTAGAAAAAGCATATCATTATAAATACAATCTGTTTATTACCCCTGATATTTATAAAGATAAAAATATTTCGTTAAAAGCGTTTGTTTATGCTATTGCAAGACAGGAAAGCAGATTTATACCTTCATGTGTATCCAGAAGCTATGCGCTTGGAACAATGCAGATTATGCCTTTTTTGATTCGTAAAATGCATGGAAATATTTTTAAGCAGTTTAATTATAAACAAAATATAAAACTGGGTGTTAAATATTTAAAATGGCTTTTTAGTAAAATGCGTAACCCTTTGATGGTTGCCTATGCTTATAACGGTGGTATCGGATTTGTTAAAAGAAAAATAACGCCTTATTTTAAATATAAAGGTAAATACGAACCGTTTTTGAGTATGGAACTGGTACCTCTTGACGAAACAAGAGAATACGGAAAAAAGGTTATTTCAAATTTTGTCATTTATTCCCGTATATTTGGAGAAAAAAATATTTCTTTACATAATTTTATTGAAAAGTAAATTTCACCTCTCCCCAGTTTTTGCTTTTATATTTAAGAATAAAAGGTGCTGCCTCGTTTTTAAACTGAACCAAATAATATTTCATCCATTCGTTATAAAAAGGGAAATCTTTATACCTGATAAATGAGGGGATGGTTGAATTAATGTCGGTTGGCGGAAGAAAGTTTAATGTCAGATTAAATTCATTTGTAATTAGCCGGTTGTTATAATCGTTATAAATACCGATTAAAAAAGTTGGATTTTTAAATTTTTCCTGATATAATGGATTTAAATATATTGCATCTATTAACGCTTTTGTTTCAAGCGAGTTTATTATTTGTCCGCGTTGGGTGTATTTAAGTGTTTTTTCATAAACAGGGTCGAACGTAAAAGCTTTTTTAATACCGCATCCGGTAAAAAATAACAAAATTGAAACAATAATAAAAAAAAATTTTTTCATATAAAACCTTTTTTTGGTTATTATATCATTTTATAAAT
>CAYPHV010000032.1:0-13453 GCA_964410645.1 uncultured Nautiliales bacterium | reverse complement strand
TCTATAGCAAAACTTATAGTAAAGAGTGATTTAGCAATAATAACACCCAGTGTTATTGCTAATGAAGTTTATTTTATGAATATTCCTATAATTGCTATAAAAGTTGCTGATAATCAAAATTATATGTGTGATTTTTTTATCAAAAACAATATACCAGTTTTAAAAAAATATAATGCTGATATTTTAAAAAAGGAACTAAAAATGAAAATACAAAAGTTACAATTAAAAAATGACATTAAATTAGTAAATTTTGTAAACTTATCATTAGATGAAAAAAAAATGGTTTTATGTTGGAGAAATCATCCTAATATTAAAAAATGGATGTATACTCAAGAAAATATTACTTTAGATAATCACTTAAAATTTCTTGAACAACTAGCTGAAAATAAAAATAAACTTTATTTTTTAGTCAAAAAGAATCAAGAATTTATAGGTGTAATTGATTTTTATAATTTTTACAATAAGACTAGTGCTGAATTTGGATTCTATTCTAACCCTTATAATAAAATACCAGGAGTGGGAAGAATATTAGAAGAAGTATCTATTGATTATGCATTTAATAATTTAAAAGTAAAAAAATTAAAGTTGGAAGTATTTGCTGAAAATGCTCAAGTAATAAATTTACACAAAAAATATAAATTTATTGAAACTGGTAGTAAAACAATTAATAATAAAAAAATTATATGTATGGAGTTAATAAATGAAAATAGGTAATTTCGATACAGATAAAAAAGTTTTTATAATAGCAGAACTTAGCGCAAATCACGGAGGAGATATAGATATAGCAAAAAATACAATTTATGCCGCAAAAGAAGCCGGGGCTGATGCAATAAAGCTTCAGACATATACTCCTGAATGGATGACAATTGATTCTAAAAAACAAGACTTTTTAATTAAAGGCGGAACTTTATGGGATGGAAAAAGTTTATTTGATTTATATAAAAGCGCTATGATGCCTCTTAAATGGCATAAAGAACTTTTTAATTATGCAAGAAGTTTAGATTTAGAAATTTTCAGCTCCCCTTTTAGCAAAGAAGCGATTGATTTTTTAGAACAGTTTAATCCGGCAGCCTATAAAATAGCCTCATTTGAAATAACAGATTATGAACTGGTTGATTATGCTGCAAGTAAAGAAAAACCTATAATTGTTTCAACAGGAATAGCAGAATTTGAGGATATCCAAAACGCAGTTAATTTAGCTAAAAAACATAATATTGATATAGCTTTGCTTAAATGCACCTCAGCCTACCCCGCCCCAAGAAATGAAATAAACCTTAAAACAATTCCAGCCCTTAAAGAGATATTCAATTGCACTGTAGGATTTTCTGATCACACTCTTGGAATTTCAGCGCCGATTGCTGCAGTAAGTCTTGGGGCAAGAATAATTGAAAAGCATTTTATTTTAGATAAATCTATTGATTCTCCGGACAAAGAATTCAGTTTAACCCCCGGTGAATTTAAAGAAATGGCCAAAGCTGTAAGAGAAGTTGAAGAAATGCTTGGAAACGTTGATTTTACGCCTAAAAAAGGAAAAGAATTTGCAAGAAGTTTATATGCTGTAAAAGATATTAAAAAAGGTGAAATTTTTACAAGGGAAAATATCCGCTCCATCCGTCCCGGATTTGGTCTTCATCCAAAATATCTTCCTAAAATACTTGGTAAAAAAGCCTGCAGGGATTTAGAAAAAGGCGATAGATTAACCTGGGAATACATATATTAATTATTCCCTTTTTAAAATTTTCTCAAAAATAAAATCAACGGCAGGATTGGCTTTAAATGTAACATTTTCAAGATATGTTTGATTATTTTTAAACCATTCTAAAAAAGGGGTTTGATCATCATACATTTCAAACATCTTTTTAATTCTCCCGGCTTTACTTAGAGCAAGATATCCATAACGCAAATTTAATTCTTTTCTTATGGCTTCATTTTTATTTTTACCGTTTATTATATGATATAAAGTCGCCGCAAGTCCGGTTCTGTCTACTCCCGCTTTACAATGAAAAAGTAAAGGCTTTTTTTCATTTTTAAATATATTGATCAAAGATTCGATTTCATAATATTTTGGAAGATTCCTTGATGATATTTGAAAAGGAATATATTCCACCCCCATTTTTTTGCATATTTTTTTTTCTGCTTTATACATATAATTCTGGTTGTTCCCTCTAAGATTTACAACTGTTTTTATGCTATATTTTTTTATAATTTTTCTAAGCCGCCAGGGAGTCATCTGCGCACTTCTGTATACACCTTCATCCACTTTATGAAAATTAAACCAAAAAAGATTAAAAAAATTATGCTCTTCTGTAATAATTTTAAAAAATTCTTTAATTTTTTCCAATATCTTCAAGCCTTTGAATAAGTTTACCGGGGGTCAAAGAATAATTGGGTTCAAAATTACCTGCAGCCGAATGGGCAAGACTTGCCTGTATAGCAGCTCTAAGAGGATGATATCCCTGTGCCAGTAAAGCGCCTATCATACCGGCTAAAACATCTCCGCTGCCCCCTTTTGCCAAAGCAGCATCACCGTTTGGGTCTATATAAATTTTACCGTTAAACGCAATAATTTTATTTGCCCCTTTAAGAAGCAAAACAACTTTCGGATATTTCTCGCTAAATTCTTTTGCCAAATTAAATCTGTTTTTTTGAACATCATTTGTATCATATTTACCAAAATCCAAAATTGTAAGAAAAGAGGCAAATTCTTTTGGATGAGGGGTCAAAACGATATTTTTTTTCTTCAAAAACTCTTTTATTATACTTTTATAAAACATATCCGCATCTATTACCATCGGAACGTCAAGTTTGCATATTTCAGGGAGCTTCTCATCAAAACAGTCTCCAAGCCCCATACCAAAGGCCAAAGAATTACATCTGTCAAAATTACCGCTTTTCATTATTTCATAAGGCACGTTTTTTATTTTGCATTTTTCATTTTCAATAATACTTACCAAACCGGCGCCAAAATTCAAAGCCGCACTCGCCGCTATTATTCCCGCACCGCTTTTACTCCCGGCCAACACTCCCAAATGTCCAAACGAACCTTTATGGGTATTTTGTTTTTTTCTAAAAGGCAGGGATAAATCCTCTTTTTCCAATACATAATAATCAGTTGAATCTTTATATTTATTAAAAGAAACTCCCAAATCCGCCCTTATAATTTTTCCCGCATAATCTTTGGCTTTGTCCGAATAAAGACTTATTTTTTCTACACCCATTGTAACTGTAATATCCGCTTTGAAAGCAACCGGTCTTAAATTTCCATTCTCATCAATGCCCGTGGGAATATCGCACGCTATTTTTAAAGCGTCCTGATTGCTCATTTTTTTAATTAAATATATAATATCTTCAGATAAATCTCTTTTTAAACCGCTTCCAAAAACAGCATCTACCAAACAATCACATTTATGATACTCTTTGGATATTTCTCCGCCTGCTAAGCGAAATCTTTCAAGCTGCAGCTTTGCCATTTGGGATTTGGCCTCAAGCGGAAGATATAAATTTATTTTATACTCCCCTGTTAAAATTCTTGCCAGTGTTATTCCGTCGGCTCCGTTGTTTCCGGGACCTGAAACAATATTTACAACACTTCCTTTTTTTATACTGTTTTTAATTATTTCGGCCATTGTATTTGCGGCATGTTCCATCAAAATATCCTCAGTAAGCAAATATTTTTCATAACATTTCTTATCCATACTGTATGCTTCTTTAAATACCGGTTTCATTTTCTTCTCCTAAATTTAAGTGATTTTAAAATATCCATCTTTTTTATTTTATCTCTTTTATTTATATTCGCTATGGTTTTTGAAAGTTTCAAAACGTTAAATTCACTCCGTTTATTAAGAATAAACTGCTTTATTGCTTTTTGAAATATCTCATAAGCATCATTTTCCAGATCAAAAGAATAATTTTCAGGCAAATTGGCATTAAATTTTCCTTTTTGCATCTCAAAAGCAATTAAAACTTTTTCAAACATTTCTTTACTTGAAACAGTTTCTTGATTATTGTCTTCTATCATTTGCTTATAAATTTCTATTCTGTCAAACAAAGGTTCGCTTATCCTGCTTTTATACCGTCTTATTTCAAGTTCACTGCATCTGCATTCTTTACTCAGACTTAATAAATTCCCGCAGGGACACGGATTCATAGCGGCTGCAAACAAAATATCGGTTTCATATTCTATTTTCGAATTTACCCTGCTTATTAACACTTTTTTATCCTGCAGGGGGCCTCTTAAATTTTCAAGAACATCTTTTTGAAACTGTGGAAATTCATCAAAAAACAAAACCCCTTTATTACTAAAAGCAATTTCACCAATTTTTGCCGCCCTGCTTCCGCCTCCGTATATTGCAGCTTTTGTTGCCGAAAAATGAGGGGCTCTAAACGGTCTTAAAGGTTTAAAAGTAACTTCTTTTCCTTCAAGAGAATTTAATTTTTCCACTTCAAGTATATCTTCCATACTCATAGGAGGCAATATGAATCTGAGCCTGTTTATAATCATGGATTTGCCAACCCCTGGAGATCCTTCAAACAAAATATTATGAAATCCACAGGCGGAAAGCAAAGCCGCTTCTTTGGCTTCGTTTTGACCGATAACATCTTTAAAATCAAGCTCAAAATTTTCTAAATAATAATATTTCTTTCCGCTTATTTTAACAAAAGAATAATCAAATTTTTTTGTTTCCATTTTCTTAGGTTCAAACGTTTCAAATTCGGACAAATGAGAAAAAGCGTAAATTTCAATACCTGGAATTTTGGATATTTTCCCTGCACTTTCCAAAGGTATTATCACTTTTTTAGGCTTGAGAGATAAAACAATAGGAAAAACAGTATTTGTATCTTTTAATTTCCCGTCAAGTCCAAGTTCGCCCAGCACAAGATATTCGCTTAAATCAACATCCCTGTTATGATATAAAATACTAAGAGCAATAGGAAGATCAAAATGACTGCCGTGTTTTGGCAAATCCGAGGGCGACAATGAAATAACTATTTTTAACGGGGGAAACTCAAAATCATTGTTAAGCAGGGCAGATTTTACCCTTTCTTTACTTTCTTGAATAGCCTGACTTCCAAGACCTACAATTGCAAATCCGGGAAGCGCCCTGGTGAAAGAGCTTTCTACTTCTACTTTTTTTGCAATAAATCCGTCAAGCGTTGCCGAATTTATTTTTTTCGTTTTTGTCTTAATAATTTTTTCCACTCTTTTTCAAATTTCTTTCTTCTTATATAATCAAGCCTTTCAACAAAAAGATGCCCGTCCAAATGATCTGTTTCGTGCTGAAAAGCCACACTCAACAAACCGTCGGCATCTTTTATATGTTCTTTTCCGAATCTGTCAAAAAATTTGATTTTCACATTTTTATATCTTTCCACTTCATCAAAATATTCGGGCACGCTAAGACACCCTTCAGTTCCTTTCTGATCACCTTCCCATACTAAAAACTCCGGATTAATGACCTCTATAAGCGTCTCTTTACTCTGTTTACCGTCTTTGCCTATATCTATAATTAATGCACGCCTAGGCACTGCAACCTGAATGGCAGCAAGCCCCACCCCGTTTTTAACAATCATTGTTTCATACATATCGTCCAATAATTTATGAAGTTCTTTGTCAAATTTTTCAACAGGTTTTGAAATTTGTTTTAATACTTTATCCGGATACGTAACAATATCTAAAACAGCCATTATCTTTCCCCTTCTATATATAATAAATTTTTTTCTTGAGCCTTAAACAACAGACTATTACATTCATGTAAATAATCTTCATACTCTTTGTTATTTCCTAACTCACAAATTGCCCCGACTATTTTTATTTTTGCCTCTTCACCTTCCACAAAAACAGTAGAATAGGCAATTATACTTGAAAACCTCTCAATCGTTTTTATAGCTCCTATTCTATCTGTATGCTTTAAAAGCATTGCAAAAACACCGTTACCTATATGTGCCACAATATCTGTCCTTCTTGATGTTTTAAGCAAGATTTTTGCAATACTTTTATTCAAAATAACAATAGATTTCGGGCTTTTAAATTGTTTTATAACATTATCGTTTATTTTTATAAAGATAAGTGAACTTATATATTTAAATTTTTTCATTAAATTTATTTCTGTGTTTAATTCTTTTTTAAAATATTTTTCATTATACACACCATAACGCATATCAAAAACAGAATTACTTTCAATGTCTTTTATTAATTCTATATTTTTAGCATATACTTCTTTAATTGAATTTAATTCTTTATCCATTTTACATGAAATACTGTCTATTTTTTCTTCAAAAAGTTTAAGATATTTTTCCATAATTTTTTGAGATACAATATGTTGAAATTGATTTAAAGATTCGTCCGAAATTTTTTTTAGCTGATTTGTCAATTTATAAATTACAGCTGTTTTTTGAAGTATCTCTTTTAAATATTTAAAAGAATTTTTTAGTTTTTTTTCTACTTCCAGATCTTTTTCAATATCATGTGTTTCTTCCATCGAAAGAGCATCCTGGACCTGTTTTTTAAGCTCATCCGATTCGTCTTCCAGCATATTAAAAAAATAAAGACCGTAATTGGAGGGAACAGGCGGGATTCCTTCCATAATTAATTTGTCAAAAACGTTTTTTGCAAATTTTTCTATTGAATTTGTGGGTTTGTTTAAATCTTGAACAGAATAATTTTCTTGCATCAATCTTCTCTTTTTTTAAGTACCTTGTCAATAAGTCCGTATTTCATCGCTTCTTCAGCACTCATAAAGAAATCTCTTTCAGTATCTTTTTCTATTCTTCTTAAGTTTTGACCTGTATTTTCAGATAAAATCTGATTAAGCTCTTTTTTTATTCTTAAAATTTCTTTTGTATGAATTTCAATATCTGTAGCCTGGCCCTGAGCACCGCCTAAAGGCTGATGAATCATAATTCTTGAATGAGGCAGGGCAAATCTTTTACCTTTTGTCCCGCTGCTTAAAAGAAAGGAGCCCATACTGGCGGCCTGACCCATACATATTGTTACAACATCCGACTTAACATAATTCATTGTATCATAAATTGCCATACCGCTTGTAACCACTCCCCCCGGAGAATTTAAATATATATAAATATCTTTTTCAGGATTTTCCGCTTCCAAAAAAAGCAACTGTGCCACTATTATACTTGAAACATGATCATTTATTTCACCTTGAAGCATTATGATTCTATCCTTAAGTAAACGGGAATAAATATCAAAAGCTCTTTCTCCTCTTCCTGTTTTTTCAATAACTGTTGGAATTAAAACACTCATTATTTACTCGCTTTTTCATCTAAAAGTTTATTTAAAAGTTTTTCTTCTACCAAATTCATTTTTAAAACCGGTAAAAGATTATTTTCCTGATAATATTTAGCTACATCCTGCGGTTTTTGTCCCTGCATCAACGCTTCATAATATATTACCTGGCTAAGTTCATTGTCACTTACGGTAACGTTTTCTTTTGTAGCAATTTCATTGATTATAAAGGTAAGTTTAACCCGTGATTTTGCCTCTTCCCTGAATTGTTCCCTAAACTCTTTTAATTTTTCGGGATTTTCCTGAAATTCTTTAATTTTAGCGGGAGTTAGTTTAGACGCTTCATTTCCAATCATTACATCAATTTCTTTTTCTACAATTCCTTCCGGAACATCAATTTCGTATTTTTCAACCAGACATTCTAATATTTCTTCTTTTTTAGGCGCAAATATTTTCGCTTTCTTTTGATTTTGAATGTTTGATTTTACAGATTCTTTTAATTTATCCACATCTGCATTTGCATCATTTAAATATTTTTTAGCTAAATCATCGTCTATGGATGCCGGCACTTTTTCTTGAATTTCTTGAAGAGTTACTTCAAATTCGGCATCTTTTCCGGCTATTTCTTTTGCGTTATAATTTTCCGGAAAAGTAACTTTTATTTTTTTTGTTTCGCCAGTTTTCATGCCTGTGATTTGATCTTCAAATCCGGGAATAAAAGAATTGCTTCCAAGCTCAAGCGAATAATTTTCAGCACTTCCGTTTTTCATAGGTTTATTATCGATAAATCCTTTAAAATCAATCACTGCGATATCGCCTTTTTGAACCGTATCTTTATCGGTTGCCACTTTTGTACTGGCATCGGCTTTTGCAATATTTTGCAGTTCTTTTTGTATGTCTTCTTCGCTCACTTCTGGAAGCTTAACTTCCGGAACACATTCTTTGTATTCTTCACTGATGTTTATTTCAGGTTTGGTGTTAACTTTTATTTCAACTTCTATACCGTTTTCATTTTTATCAAATTTACTGACATTCGGTTCGCCTATTGTTTCAACGCCCAGTTTTTTAATTCCTTCTTCCAGCACATCCTTAACCGCTTCACTTACAGCTTCTTTTTCAATATCGCCGGCATAAAGTTTTTTAACGGCTTTTACTTTTCTTTCCAGTGCTTTAGATTTTAATTTACCTTTTCTAAAACCTGGAATACTTGCATCTTTTGCAATTTTTTTTGCAACTTTTTCTTTTTTTACTTCTAACTCTTGATTTTTTATATCAGCTTTGATTATACTATTGGCGGAATCGTTTTTCTCAATATTAACCATTAATTATCCCTTTTTTAAAGGGTATAATACCAAAAAATTGAAAGGATAACAATGAGTGTCGATTTAGAAAAAATACAAAAAGCCACAAAATTGATATTAGAGGCAATCGGAGAAGACCCTAACCGCGAAGGACTGATCAAAACACCCGCAAGAGTTGCAAAATCTTTTGAAGAAATCTGCAGCGGTTATTATAAAGACCCAAAAGACATACTAAATAACGCCCTTTTCGATAGCACAAACAATGAAATGGTGGTAGTAAGAAATATAGAATTTTATTCTTTATGCGAACATCATATTTTGCCGTTTTTCGGAAGAGTGCATGTGGCCTATATTCCGGATAAAAAAGTGGTCGGACTATCTAAAATTCCGAGAATGGTAAAAGTATTTGCAAAAAGACTTCAAATTCAAGAAGAATTGACAGAACAAATTGCCCAGGCAATTATGGATGTTGTAAAGCCAAAAGGGGTCGGCGTTGTAATTCACGGACGCCATATGTGTATGGAAATGAGAGGTGTTAAATCAAAATATTCTTATACATCAACTTCAGCATTAAGAGGAATTTTTCTTGAAGAAAAAACAAGGGAGGAATTTTTCAATATAATAAACACACCCGTTCAAAATCATTTTTAATGGCACTGAAAAATATCAAAAACAGAATAAAAAACAAAAATCTTTCAAAGCCTTTTGGTTTTGTTAAAAAAATTACTCCTATAAATATAGTAGCCTGTAAGCTAAATGTTTCAATCGGGGATTTGGTTAGAATCAAAAGTGAAAACGGTGAAATTATAGGTATGGTAACCGCTGTCAGTGAAAATGATTTTATAGCAACTCCTTTTAGTTTTACGGAAGGCATAAAAATAAACGATAAAATCTATCTGGACGAAAACGGTATGAAGATACCCATAGGCGATGATTTACTCGGAAGAGTCGTTGATCCGTTTATGAATCCCATAGATTCAAAAGGGTATATAAATCTTCAAAGCAAATACCCTATTATGAAAAAGCCGATATCACCGTTAAAAAGAGGAATAATAAACGAACATTTTGCAACGGGGGTTAAAACAATCGACGCTCTTTTAACAGCAGGCAAAGGTCAAAAGTTAGGTATTTTTGCCGGCAGCGGAGTGGGCAAAAGCACACTTATGGGAATGATAGTAAAAGGTTCCAAAGCAGATGTAAAAGTTATTGCCCTGATAGGTGAAAGAGGAAGAGAAATTCCAGAATTTATTGAGCATAATTTAAAAGGTGATTTGACAAATACAGTTATTGTTGCCGCTACAAGTGACGATTCAGCTCTTATGAGAAAATATGGGGCATTTGCAGCCATGAGCGTAGCAGAATATTTTAAAGACCAGGGAAAAGACGTATTGTTTATGATGGATAGTATTACACGATTTGCAATGGCACAAAGAGAAATAGGACTTGCCCTGGGAGAACCTCCGACATCCAAAGGATATCCGCCGAGTTCCATTATGATACTGCCTCAGTTAATGGAAAGAGCGGGAAAAGAAAAAGACAAAGGAAGCATAACGGCATTTTTTACCGTTTTGGTAGAAGGTGACGATATGTCGGCAGATCCTATAGCCGACCAGTCAAGAAGTATTTTAGACGGACATATTATTTTAGACAGAAATCTGACCGATATGGGAATTTATCCTCCCATTAATATTTTAAAATCAGCAAGCAGGGTAATGGGAAATGTAATTAATAAAGAACATTTGCAAAAAATAATTAAATTTAAAAGACTTTATACTCTTTTAAAAGAAAACGAAGTCTTAATCAGAATCGGGGCATATCAAAAAGGCATAGATAAAGAACTTGATGAGGCTGTTGAAAAAAAGAAATCTTTGGAAAATTTTTTAAAGCAGTCCCCAAACGAAATCTTTACATTTGAACAGACATCCGACCTATTAAAAAATCTGTTATAATTAAACTAAAGTAAAAATTGGAGAAATTAATGACATTAGAGGAAACAGTCAATATTTTTAATAATCAGCCTTTTTTTGCAACAATGATTTACAAAGAAAAAATAATTTATGCAAATAATAAATTTAAAGAACTTATGGCTGCAACAGACAAGGAAATAAAAGCAACAGCCCCTGAAAACATATTTTCCCCAGGTGCAACAAAAAATAAAATAAAAGAAAATATAAAAAAAAGACTAAAAGGCGAATTTTTTTCAAAAAGTTATGAAAAAATAACTATAATTAATCAAAACAATGAATTAAAAATTGTAAATTTTTATACCCAAACAATTAAATTAAACGACAATTCTTATGCAGGAATAGTTTTTGGAACAGATGTAACAGAAGAAATAAAAAAAGAACATTTACTGGAAATTTTAAAAAATATTAACCAAACAATAATCAAAAATTGCACTAAGGATACAATATATAAAAACATTATGAAAATTTTTTATAAGCAAAAAAATTTTGATTTTGTCTGCGTTGCCGTAAAAAAAGCCGATTCCACATTAATGAATCCAGAATATTGCATCGGCAGTTACGACGAAAATTTTTTGGCATACTTAAAAAATATTTTTCAAACAGATCCGAAATATATAAATAAATGTTTAGCTACCGAATATTTGTTAAACAATCAATTAATGATAATCAATGATATAAGCAAAATAAATTTCCCCAATAAATATTTATTAAATTCATTGATAAAAAACAATTTTTATTCAGCTCTTTTTGTCCCTATTTATAAAAACGGAAAAATTGAAGCCGGAATCGGATTATGCACAAAATATAAAAATTATTTCAACAAAACATGTCTTTCTATTTTTGCAGAAATTAAAAAAGACATTGAATTCGCAATAAAAAAAATAGAAGATTACACATCTTTAAAATTATTAAAAGAAGCATTGGACAAAACATATTCCTGGATTGTTATAACAGATAAAAATGCCGATGTCATCTATGCAAATAAAAGCGTTGAAAATATTAGCAAATATAAATTATCCGAACTTATGGGAAAAAACCCAAAAATATTCAAATCAGGCTTTCATACAAAAAATTTTTATGAAAAAATGTGGAATAAACTAACAAATAATGAAATTTTTGAAGCGATTTTAATAAATAAAAACAAAAAAGGTAATCTGTTTTATTTAAAAGACAAAATTATTCCCGTGTCTACACCCAATGAAAAAAAATATTATATTTCTTTAGCCGAAGATATCACACAAGAAAAAATTTTGGAAAAAAAATTAAAAAAAGATTACTTAACGGATCTTCCCAACAGGCATGAATTTATTAATCAAGTTTTAAAAAATATAAATAAAAACAGTCTTTATGCCTGTATAATAATTGATTTAAAAGATTTTAAAATTTTTAATCAATTAAACGGAACAGATGCCGGAGATTATATTTTAAAAAAATTCGCATTTTTTCTAAACACTTTTTTTTATAAAAACGACTTTATTGCAAGAATAGGAGGGGACGAGTTTGTAGCCTTTATAAAATATAATTCAATCAACGACGTATATTTAATTTTAAACAAATTAATAGATAAAATTAAAACTTTAGAAGAATTTCATAACAAAATTTCTGTTAATATGGGCATATCCCTTTATCCCAAAGACGGAACAGATATAAATAATTTAATTGAAAAAGCTTATTTAGCTTTCGAGATTGCAAAAGGAAAAGGCGATTTTGCCTACAAATTTTTTTCAAAAGAAATAAACGAACAGATTATAAAATATAGCCAAATAAAAATTCTATTAAAAACTGCCGCGAAAAATAAAGAATTTATTTACCATTTTCAGCCATATGTTGATGTAAAAACATTTAAAATAGCAGGAGCTGAAACACTGCTTAGAATTAAGCATAATAATAAAATAATTTATCCCAATGATTTTATAGATTATGCGGAAAACAGCGGCTATATAAAAGAAATAGAAAAAATTATGTTCCCAAAATTTTTGGAATATCTAAAAAAAATAAAAATTCCCTTATCGTTTAATATTTCCGGAAAATCATTAACAGACGAAGAACATATAAAATATTTATTCGACAATATAAACAATTCACATATTACAATAGAGCTTACAGAAAGAGAAATAGCGGGCAATATCGAATATACCAAAAAGATTTGTAATTTTTTCAAACAGAAAAATTTCAAACTTTCAATTGACGATTTCGGAACGGGTTATTCATCTTTTAGTTATTTAAAGGATTTACCGGCTGATTATTTAAAAATAGATATTTCTTTTATCAAAAATATTGAAACATCGGAAAAAGACTTTGCAATAGTAAAAACTATGATAATTTTTGCCCATGATTTTAATATGAAAACCATAGCGGAAGGAGTTGAAAGCATTAATCAGGTTAAACTTTTACAAAAAGCAAATTGTGATTATATCCAGGGGTATTATTTTTATAAACCTATGCCGTTTGAAAAAATTAAAAAATTAACCCAATAAAAATAATTATTCAAACTTTTATTAAATAATCGCAGTTTATCTTGACATAAAAAATTTTTTTTCCTATAATTTCAATCCACAAATGAACGGAGTGTAGCGCAGTTTGGTAGCGCACCTGGTTTGGGACCAGGGGGTCGGGGGTTCGAACCCCTCCACTCCGACCATTTACCCATTATAAGTGAGCAGCTTATGAGCTTCCCACTCGTGGTGGGTGTAGCTCAGGTGGTTAGAGCACCAGGTTGTGGCCCTGGGGGTCGCCGGTTCGAGTCCGGTCATCCACCCCATTACTTTATCCAGTTTGGCGTCCGTGGCTCAACTGGATAGAGCAACGGACTTCGGATCCGTAGGTTGTAGGTTCGATTCCTATCGGACGCACCAAACAAAGCTTTATATGCGCCCTTAGCTCAGCTGGATAGAGCAACGGCCTTCTAAGCCGTAGGCCACAGGTTCAAATCCTGTAGGGCG
>CAYPHV010000031.1:0-14411 GCA_964410645.1 uncultured Nautiliales bacterium | reverse complement strand
TTATTTATATATATTTTATAAAACGATTTATACTCTTTTAACTTAACATAATAATCTTTCTCATTAACTATTTTATCAAGCAAAGCAATGATGTTTTCACTCTTAAATTCGTTTATTTTTCTTAAAGATAAATAATCTATAAATTCATTCGCTATTTTTCTTATAATTTTTTTACTAACAGCCTGATTATTTATAAAATATCTGTTTTTATTTTTTTTAATCTGTCTAAAAATTGTTATTTCATCACATTCAAGTCCATATTTTTCCAAGTCTATTTTATTGTCCACCGCCGCTTCAGAAATTTTTGCGTTTACATCAAAATATCCGAAAATCGACAAAATTCCTCTCATTAAAACAGATTTTCCGGCTCCGCTTGGACCGGTAAAGACAATAAGTCCTTTGCTAAATTCAAGTTCTACTTCATTAAATTCGAGTTCTACCTCTTCAAAAGTAACAAATTCTTTAAGATAAACTCTTTCTATCATTTGCTCTCACCCCAATGAAGTTTTTCTCTCAATACGTCAAAATAATTTCTCTTAAGCCTGTGAATCAGTCTTATAGGATTTTTTGCTTTTTTTAAAAAAATTTTCTCTTTAATAGAATAAATTTCTTGTCCGTCAATTATAAGTTTTGCAACATTTTCCCTTACTTTTGCCCCCAATGTAAAGTTACTCGGCAAAACCAAAGATCTTTGTGTCAATGAATGCGGACATATCGGCGTAAGAATAAAACTTTCTGTTAAAGGATACACAACAGGGCCTCCGGCACTCAGGTTATAAGCCGTTGATCCTGTGGGAGTTGATATAATTAGTCCGTCACCTCTGTAAGTATTTAAAAAACTTTCGTTTGTATCTATTTGAATATTGATCATTGATGATATAAGATCTTTACTTATTACAACATCGTTAAAAGCATACAGCTTTTTATTCTGATAAGAAATTTCGATAGCCATTCTCTCATCTATTCTATAATTGCCTTCCAAATATTCATTCAAAAAATCTTCTACGTTATCAGGATTAATATCCGTTAAAAATCCCAAATTGCCGGCATTTATTCCAAAAATCGGTTTGTCATATTTATATGCCCTCCTGCTAACGGATATTAATGTTCCGTCACCTCCCAAAGCAATTATAAAATCAACCGTATTACACATTTGACCAAAATCAATTCCGATAAGTCCAAGGGTTTTTGCAGAAATCGAATCTAAAATTACCTCTATACCTTTTTTTTCAAAAATATTTTTTATTTTAAAAAATTCATTTTTTATGGATAGCGTATTTTTAGGTTTTAATACAAATCCCGCTTTCATTTTCACCCTTATTATTTTAATATTTTTATAGTAATTATAGCAAAGATAATAAAATATAATATATGGAAAAAAATTTGCCATTAAGAATTTTTTTTGTTATAATATCTAAAAGGAGTTTAAATGAACAGACAAAAATCAATTAAATTATTAAATAATGCAGTTGCAGAAGAACTTAGCGCTATACATCAATATATGTATTTCCATTTTATTTTAGATGATTTGGGATACGACTTACTTGCGAGTATTTTTAAAAAAACTGCTATTGAAGAAATGCTTCATACGGAAAAATATGCTGAAAGAATTCTTTTTTTAGGTGGAGATATAGATATGATTCCTTCGCATGAAGTAGAACATATAAAAGATCCGAAAATAATGCTTGAATGGGCTATGAAAAGCGAAGAAAGCGCAATGGATATGTATAACGATTTCGCAGTTGAATGCACAAATGCCAAAGATGCGGGCTCAAAACAAATTTTTGAACAAATTATTGCAGATGAAGAACGACATTTTGACACTTTTGAAACAGAATACAAAAATTTACAAAAATTCGGGGACAGATATCTCTCTCAACAGGCAATGGAAAGAAGCAAAAGAATGGGAGCTATTCAAGGGAATTTATAAAATCTTCTCTAATCTTTTCAGCTTTTTTAATATATTCTATTTTCTTTTTCTCAATTTTTTTAGTTTTAAATCCAAATTTTTTTGATAATTTTTCACAGTTATAATAATCATGGGCTTTCCCCAAATTATCTTGAATCTTTTTTAAAATGATTTCGAACTTGGGGTTGGTATATCTGTATTTTTTAATTTCTATTCTTATTTTGTGAAGCGTTTTATCATCGTTTTTCAAAAAACTTTTATTTGATATTTTTTTATATTGGTTAATAGAAATATTTTCTTTTTTTAATTTTTCAAACATTGTACAACTCTCAAAATTTTTTAAAAATTTAATAAATTTTTTTCTTAATTTTATATGCTTCTTGTCTAAAAATTTTTTTATTCTTTTATTTTTACAAATATTAATCAATACATCCGTATCCCTGAGTTTTGATGAATATTTAAGCAAATCTTCCAATCCTAAATCTGTTTTATTTTCAAGCATCAGCCTGCTTAATGTTTTTCTTGCATTTACTCTTAAATTATGCAAAATATCAGCATCATCCGTTTTTATATATTTTTTAATCAGTTTTTCCATAAATTATCCTTTTTATCACAAAAATATAAAAATACGGCATAACTTGAGATTTATACTATCTTTCAAACCTTAAAAAAATCTCTTATTGCAAAAATTATATCACATTTTGTTATAATTTCGACAAAAAAGGAAATTAATGAGAAGCCATTATTGTGCCGAGCTAAACGAAATGAATGTTGGTGAAGATGTAAAACTTGCCGGATGGGTAAAATCAAATAGAGATCACGGAGGAGTTATTTTTATAGACTTAAGAGACAGAAGCGGAATAATTCAGATTGTTGCAGATCCGGCAGATTCTATAGAAGCACACAGTATAGCGGAAAAAGTAAAAGACGAATATGTTATTAAAGTAAAAGGCAAAGTAAGATTAAGAGGCGAAAATTTAGAAAATCCAAAACTTAAAACAGGAAAAATTGAAGTAATAGCAAATACATTGGAAATTGAAAACACTTCAGAAACATTACCTTTCCAAATCGGCGATAAAAATGTAAATGAAGAATTAAGATTAAAATACAGATATTTAGATCTCAGAAGTAATGATTTACTTGAAACCTTTATACTAAGAAGCAAGGTTGTCAAGGCAATTAGAGATTATTTTTATGAAAACGGTTTTATTGATGTTGAAACACCGGTGCTTACAAAATCCACACCAGAAGGGGCAAGAGATTATTTGGTTCCCAGCCGCGTTCACCCGGGAGAATTTTTTGCTCTTCCACAATCACCACAGCTTTTCAAACAAATTTTAATGATTTCCGGATTTGATAAATATTTTCAAATTGCAAAATGTTTCAGAGATGAAGACCTAAGAGCCGACCGACAGCCTGAATTTACACAGGTTGATGTGGAAATGAGCTTTGTAACACAAGACGGAGTTATAGAAGCAATAGAAGGTATGGCAAAAAAAGCTTTTAAAACAGTGGGAATTGATATAAATACACCTATTAAAAGAATGAGTTACACTGAAGCTACGGAAAAATACGGAAGTGACAAACCGGATTTAAGATATGATTTGAGTATGATCGATGTTTTACCGGAATTCAAAGATTCAACCAACGAAATATTTGCCTCAATTGCAAATGACGCTAAGCACAACAGAATAAAAGCTCTCAAAGTTCCGGGAGGAGATACATTTTACAGCAGAAAAATGTTAAAAGAACTTGAAAATTTCGTTAGAAAATTCGGAGCAAAAGGATTAGCATATATTCAGGTAAAAAAAGACGGATTAAAGGGACCTCTTTTAAAATTTTTAACTGAAAAATCTTTAAAAACAATGCAGGAAAAATTAGATTTGCATACAGGAGATGTAGTTTTCTTTGGAGCCGGATATAAAAAAACAGTTTTAGATTATATGGGAAGATTGCGCCAAAAAATAGCAAAAGACATGAATTTGATTAATGAAAACGAATATAATCTTATATGGATTATGGATTTTCCAATGTTTGAAAAAGATGAAAACGGAAACCCAACACCACTTCATCACCCATTTACAATGCCTGATATGAACACATGGGATGAAAAAGAATTTGAAGATATAAAATCAATTGCATACGATTTAGTATGTAACGGATACGAAATCGGAGGCGGAAGTATCAGGATACACAAAGAAGAAATCCAGAAAAAAATATTCAAAATGCTTCAAATGGATGAAACGCAGGCAAGAGAAAAATTCGGATTCTTACTTGATGCGCTTAAATTCGGAGCACCGCCTCACGGAGGATTTGCTTTGGGACTTGATAGAGTTATAATGCTCCTTAGGCACACAGATAACATTAGAGACGTTATTGCTTTTCCAAAAACTCAAAAAGCACAATGCCTGCTCACAAATGCACCAGCTAAAGTAGAAATAAGTCAATTAAAAGAATTGCATATAAGAATAAAAAAGCAAACAAACGACAATGAATAAAAAAATAGGCACATTAACTTTAAACGATTTAAAAAACGGAGATGTCTTTAAAATTATCAAGTTTGATAAGGCTTGCGGAAATTTTAAATATAGAATGCAGGATTTGGGAATTCATAACGGTCAAATAGGACAAATTTTAAATAAAAGTTTCTTTGGCCCTATCGAATTTGATTCAAATGGCAGAAAAATCGCCATAGGTAGAGGAATGGCAAAAAAAATTTATGTTAAAAAATTTGAATGCCCTATTTTATAAAAAAACTAAGCATAAGGAATAAAAAATGAAAAAATTATTTTTAATTATAGGAGCCCCCGGAAGTGGAAAAACAACAGATGCGGAATTTATAGCAAAACAAAATTCTGATTTAATCCATTATTCAACAGGTGATTTGTTAAGAGATGAAGTTGCAAGCGGCAGTGAACTGGGCAAAAAAATAAAAAATTTTATTGACAACGGAAAATTGGTACCGCTTAATATTGTAATCGGCACAATTAAGCATGCAATCGAAAAAGCAGATAAAAATATAATTTTAATAGACGGTTTTCCAAGAAGTATTGAACAAATGAAAGCGCTTGATGAAATGTTAAAACAAACAAACGATATCAGTTTAATAAAAGTTATCGAAGTAGTAGTAAGCGAAAACACAGCAAAAGACAGAGTATTAGGAAGAGCAAGAGGAGCTGATGATAACGAAGAAGTATTTAACAATAGAATGAAAATATATACGCATCCGTTAAATGATATTGAAAACTTTTACAATAAACAGGGCAAATTAGTCAAAATAAATGGTGAAAGAACAATAGAAGAAATAGTTAAAGATATGAAAAAAGAAATAGAAAGCACATTATAATGCATATTTTTCAAATAATAATTGGAACTGAAATATTAAACGGACGCAGAATTGACAAACATTTTGACTTCTTAAAAAATGAACTTTTAAAAAGAGGATACGAGCTTACATCTTCTTTCATTATTAAGGACAATCCTGTATTAATGGAAAAAATTTTTACACTTGTAAAAAATTTTTCCGATTCCTGTTTATTTTGTTACGGCGGCATAGGTGCTACACCAGATGATTTTACAAGAAAATTGGCCGCTAAAGTTTTCAGCAACAACAAAATGGAAATGAATGAAGAGTTTAAAAAATTAATTGATAAAAAATTCCCAGAAGAAGATAATTCAAAAAAATATCCTCTTGCCTTATGGCCAAAAAATGCCAAGGCGTTATGGAACAATCCTGTTAATTCATTTCCCGGATTTTATATTGATCAAAGATATTTTTTTATGCCGGGTTTTCCCAAAATGTCTCATCCTATGAGCATTGAAGCACTTGATAATTTTTTTCCGAAAAAAGAAATAAAAAAAAGATATTCTCTTTTGGCATATGCAAAAGAAAGTGAAATGATAGATATAATGCGAAAAATACCTGATTATATTGAATTTTCGACTCTTCCAACGTTAGATTATACTTCCGAAATTTCTTTCGCAGGAAAAGATGCCAAAAAATGGTACAAATGGTTTAAAAATGAACTAACTAAAAAAAATATAAAACTAAAGGAGTTAACATCTATTATTTAATAATTGGAACAAGTGTAATTATTATTGTTTTTGCTCTTATTAATTTTTACTCTGCAACAAAAATAAAAAAGAGTATTCAGAACTATGTTTATATAGCTACAACAAAATGTTCATATTTTATTGGAGGAGTTATTTTTTCTTTAACACTTTTAATAATTATGACTTTTCAGGCAATACCGTATGAATTTAATGCAAAAATTTTTTCACTTCTTTTATTTTTCGGTTCTGTTTTTTTATTATCTCTTAGTCAATTAATTTATTATTTAAATGCAAAAAGAAAATTAAACGATTTGGAAGATTTCTTAAAAAAATTTGGAATAGACGTAAAAAACAATTGCGAATTACTTATGCTTAAGCACATTCTCTCAAAAGAAAAAGACGAAAAAAGAATCAAAGAAATTTTTGAATTAAACAAACACTTATGCAATAAAAAATAATTAATTATTTCTCATTTTACATTTAATTAATTCTTCATTTTTTATTTTTTCTATTTTATTTATCAATTCATTTAATTCTTTTAATTGTTCGTTACACTTTTTTTGAAGTTCATCTTTTTTATTTTTGATAATATCTAACTGCTTTTCTACAGTTTCTACAGGTATTTCACAGTTTTTTGCAGCTTCTTCTTCTTTTTCCAAAGCCCAATCAGTCATTTTTTCTATAAATTCTTTTAACATTTATTTTCCTTTATTAATATAACGATATATTATATTTTGGTATATTCATATTATAATATAAAAAGGCCCTAAAGCCTAATAAAAAATTAAAAAATTGTATATCTAAAATGTACAAAATTTAAAATACTTTCCATATCTCTGACGACAAGCTCCATAATTTTCCCCTCTTTTGTCCCGCTTAGCATTCTTGTTAGCAAATATCCGTTCATTAACGATATAAATACCTGACCTTTTGAATCTTCATACACAGCAATTGACAAAGGCATTTTTACAGCCATAAATTTTGTATCGTCATCTTTTAACATTTTCCCTGCAAGTTTTGCATTACAAAATTTGATAATCTTAACTTTACCTACATCAGGACCGCCGTATTTTTTGATTTCTTCTCCCTGATTAATTATATTTACTATATGCCAACCTGGTTGATTAGCTATTCTATCAGCTAAAATTTTCGCTGTTTTTTCAAAACTGTAAGGACTTTTTATTTGCTTAAATATCATATTTTGCGCCGATAATTTAAAAAACAAAGGTATCAAAAAAACCGCTACAACAAAACCTATTATAAATCCACCGATTAAACTTCTTTTATTCATTTATTCCTCCTCTGGTATACAAATTTTTTGTGCTTTTATAGCTAAATATGTTTTATATGCGACATAAAATACTACAACGGTAACTATTACTAATAAGACTAACGAAAACAAATACATTGAATAATTTCTAAAACTGCTGTAAATTAAAGTAGTAGCAATTGTAATTGCCGCAAGCGGGAATGTATATGCCCACCATGAAACAAAAAATGGTATTTGCGTATATAAACTTTTTTTTGCAATCAAAAGTAAAAAAGTAAATAATGCAATTAAATATAAAAACATACTAAATATATCAATACTTCCAAAAGTTATCCTGAAATAACTGATAAACCCTACTGCCGGAGGCGCTATAAGAATAAAAAATGTAGGAATCAGTTTTTTTGACAACGGATGATGAAAAATCATTCTATATGTTACTATAGTAAATAAAACTACCCAATAAAAAATTCCCAAACTGAAAAAAAATAAATTAATATATTCATTAACTATGTCAACTCCGGCAACAGGCACCAGTACATTGCCGACAATTGGAATAAACCATGCAGGGCTAATCATTTTTACATCGAAATTATGCCTTATCCAAAATTTAATAATGGTAAATGTAAAATACAGATGAAGCCATGCCCCTATCCACCAAAACGTTACACTGATTGTAGGTGCAAAATCCATATAAGCAATGGACATAAGCAAAAAACTTATAGAAATAGCTGGGACAAAAGAGCTTTTTACAGGATGGTTAACCTCGGCTTTTACAGCATCCGGATATTTTATCCATTTGAGTATATAAGTAATAAAAATACCAAAAAATGCCAATGTATCCAGAATAAGCAATATAAAATAAGGCCAATAAGGAAAATGTAAAAAATGAAATGCTTTTGCATATGCAATGGTTAAGCCTGAAAGCCCCATTACAACCGCAAAAAGCTGTACAGGAAAATATTGTAAAGACCTTTGCATATCTCCTCCTTAATTTTTGATGAAGTATAATAAAAATTTATATTAATTGCTATAATTATAAGTAAAAATTATAGATAAAATTTATCCTTTTTTAATTTTAATGCAAAAGTAAATCCGACTAACATTAATGTTACAGTGAATATATATAAAATTTTATATCCAAAATATTCCAATATAAATCCGCCAGGTATTGAGAAAAACAATCCAATTGAAGTCATATTCTTTTGAAGAGCCACATATATTGGCCTTTTATCTTCAGGGGCAATTTCAAAAAGCAGATTCATCCCGCTTATTTTAAACCCGTCAATCGCAAATCCCATGAGAAAGAAAAACATAAAATATATTATTTCATTTTTAAATAAAAAAACAGACAAAAAAGAAATAAAAACCAAAGAATAAGAAACCAAAAATATTTTTTTATACTGTGGAGCCAGTTTTTTCCAAATTATATTTCCAAAAATCGATCCAAGCATTCTGACAGTAACAAATCCTCCCACTAACCAACCGGTAAGATTTATAGTAATTTTGGCCTGAATAATCACAAATGGAAGAGCCAAAAGATATGAATAGCTAAAAAGCATAGCCAATATCTGAATCTGCAATTCTTTGTCTTCTCTCAAAAACCTAAAAGCGTTTTTCAAAAATTTAAAAAAACTTTTCTCTTTTATTCTAACATTTTCTTTGGAAGGTTCTTTAATAGTGGAAAAAGCAAACATTCCTATACTCATTAAAAAAGCACTGATCATAAAAAGATAAGCATAACTTTCCGGAGGTTCAAACACACTTAAAACCCATCCTGTAACCCCGCCGCTTATAATAGAACCAACCGCAGCAAAAAGTTGCCTGTTAGCCATTGTTTTCCCGCGCTGTTTTTTATCAAAGACCTTAGCTAAAATTTCATTAAAATATATACTTCCAAATCCTGCTGAAAAAGAAAAAATAAATAAAAGAGCACCAAATAACATAAGTGTTAATTTAGGATTTTTATCTCCTATAAATAAAATACTAAGCCCGATTAAAAACCAGCATATAACTCTTATTATAAAAACTTTTTTAAGGTAAGGCATCGCTTTTTTAAAAGTTTGAGCCCAAAAAGCTGCGACTAATTGAACAAGTATCGCACCTCCCCTAAGAAGGGCCACAAAAACACCTATTATTACAACACTTTTGGTAAAATGATGAATTATTAAAGGTAAAATTGTAGACGGTTCTGCAATTGTCATAGCGGTTGCTAAAAAAAATCCGTGTAAGACATTTTTTATATTGTTCTTTTTATAATTCATTTTATACCTTATTATTTTCATTTATACTGTAACCAGCCTCATTCAAAAATCTGCTTGGCTGATATTCTATATTTTTAATTCTATCCCGTTTTGCACATGCAAAATAAAGCCTGTCTTTTGCACGCGTCACCGCCACATAAAAAAGTCTCCTTTCTTCTTCTATCCCGCCTGCGGATTTAGATAATTTGATATTTGGAAATCTTCCTTCCATCATATCAATTATATATACTTCCTTAAATTCCAATCCTTTACTTGCATGAATAGTAAGCAAATTAACACCCCTGCCTTTGCTCATTTCACTGGCGCCCAAAACCATTGCATTAATAAATTTTTCCAAATTATTATATTTAGTCAACAAATTTCCAAGTATTTTTATTTTATTTTTTATTTTTTCTTCAGCTTCTTCATATCTGTCATTATTTACTTTTCCATTTTTATCCCTGCTTCTTTCATTTGAAAGATAAGAAATTATTTTATTCAAAATATTGGAACTAATTAATGAATTAAATATAGAATTCGGATTTTTAAATTTTTTTGTTTTTTTAAGAAATTTATAAAAATCATACAAAAACTCCGCCCCTTCAACTGATAATTTCGGATGTTTTAATATTGGATTTCGTAAAAAATTTTCTTCAAATTCTAGATTTTTAAATTTGCTTATACTTCCCAAACTTATAAAATCATCAAAAAGACCTAATTGATAAGATGTTTTTTTTCTTTGAAAAACCTTTTTATTAAGATCAGGGTCTAAAAACCCTTTGATAGCATTACCGCTGCCTAAAATATTTAATGCTTCAAAAATATCACCGGCTATGGCACTTCCAACACCTTTTGCATATTCAAAAATGTGAATAAAAGCCATTATATCTTTTGGATTCAGTAAAAAAACCAATAAATCCAAGACTATTTTTATTTCTTTTGATTCAAAAAAAGCAACTCCTCCTCTTCTTTTGCATTCAATACCTTTTTCCCTTAAAGTAGCCTCTATCATATCCGCACTTGAATTATTTCTAAACAAAACGGCAATATCTTCATATCCGTTCGGACTTGCTGCTATTCTATCCGCTACATCCCTGTATTCTTCAAAAGTATCGTAATACATTAAAAGTTTAGGATATTCACCTAAAAAACCGCGCGTTACTTCAAACTCTTTTGAATAAATTCTGGGATTATTTCTTATAACTTTATTTGCAACATTCAATATTTCGCCGTAACTTCTGTAATTTTTTTTTAATGCATAAATCTTCGCATCGGAATATCGTTTTTTAAATGTAGAAATTATATTTATATCAGCACCGTTAAACGCGTAAATACTTTGATCATAATCTCCCACGCAAAAAAGTGAATTTTGTTTTAACGCTTCGATTAGTCTGTTTTGCAAAGGATTTGTATCCTGATATTCATCTACCAATATCTCTTTATAGGGATTTTCGATACCCTTTTCAAGCTCTTCTATCATATTCAATAAAAGAGAATTAAAATCAACCAGACCATGCTCTTTTTTTGTATGTTCGTATTCATCAAAAATATCTTCATATATCAAAATAAACTCTTCCTGATTAGGAGCTCTTTCAAGCAACCAATTTTCAAAAGAAGAATAATTGGAATTTAAAAATAATGAATAAATATCAAATAAATAATTAGCCCCGTAAGGCTTTTCTTCAGCATCTATTCTTAAAAAATCTCTTTTTCCGTAAATAGAACGGAATAATATTTTCATATCTTTGGGCTGTTTTAATATTATTTTTTTATTTAGTTTTTTAAGCCATCTGTAACTGACAGAATGAAAAGTTCCCGCCTCTATATATTTAGCCTCATTAAAATATTTTGAAATTCTCTCTTTCATTTCAGCTGCCGCTTTGTTTGTAAACGTCAAAAGAAGTATTTCGCCGGGTTTTATACCGTTTTGAAGCAGATATGCAATTCTTCCGACAATTGTAGATGTTTTGCCTGTCCCGGCACTTGCTATTATAAGATTGTATCCTAATGTTGAACTGGCAGCCTGTAATTGTTCTTTATTGAGTTTGGAAAGTGGCAAATTCACCCTTTTTTGGGCGAATTATACCATTATTAGAATAAAAACGCATTATTTAATCTCTGTTCCTATTCCTTCACTGGTCAATAACTCAAGCAAAATGGAATGCTCTACCCTTCCGTCGATAATATGGGCTTTTTTAACGCCTTTGCTAACGGCGTTTAAAGCCGCTTCGACTTTGGGTATCATACCCCCTGCAATTGTCCCGTTATTTTTTAATTTTTCAATTTCTTTTGCGTTTAACGAACTTATTAAATTTCCCTCTTTATCTAAAACACCCGGCGTATCGGTTAAGAAAACAATTTTTGTTGCGTCAAGAGAAGCCGCGATTTCGCTGGCGGCAATATCCGCATTTATATTATATCCCGGATGAGTGGGAGTTTCTCCCGCAGCAATCGGAGCGATAACAGGCACAAGATTTTCACTCAACAGTTTATTTAAAAAAATTCCGTCTACAGAAATAATCTCACCTGTAAAACCCAGCTTGCTTTTTGCTTTCATAAAACACATATCTTTTCCGTTAATTCCAATAGCTTTGGCACCGTGTTGATTGAGCATATTTACTATTTCTTTGTTAATTTCACCGCTTAACACCATTTCTGCTATTTTTATTGATTCTTTAGTTGTTACCCTTATGCCGTTTTTAAATTCGGTTTTAATATGTAAAGCATCCAATATTTCGGTAATTCTTTTTCCTCCTCCATGCACAATAACAGGCTTGATGCCGACCATATAAAGCATTAAAACATCTATTGCAAAACTTTCTTTAAGCTTTTCGTCGATTTGTGCACTGCCCCCGTATTTAATAACTATTGTTTTCCCATAAAATTTTCTAATAAAAGGCAAAGCGTCAAGAAGCGTTTCAACGATTTTAATTTTCCTTTGCATTTTTAACCTTTTTTATATTAATTTTTGTAAATTTATTTCAATTTCTTCTAATTCTTTTTCGCTTAAAACACTTTTTAGCTGTTCTTTAAAAAGCCCTCTTTCTTTTTTTAAATATGCCCTTAATATTTCTTCAAAATCGTCAAATTTTAAAAAAGCATCCATTGATTTTTGAGTACATTTGATTTTCATAGATTCAAGCATTCTAAAAAGAATATCTCTAACAAATTTATTTTCCAAAACAAATTTTTTTGCTTTTTCGTTTTTTACCGAATAAAACTGTAAATTAAAGTGATAATCAAGTTCGCTCTTTATTTCTTTTATTATATCAATTAATTCGTCATAAAAAGCGTTTTGATTTTCAAGATTAAAACTATCTCTTAAAAATTTCATTTTTTCATAAATTTTTTTTATTTCTTTTTGATGATCAATTATCGGTTTCAACATAATTTTCCTTTCAAATTTATATATTAATTGGAATTATAGTATTTTTTATAGTACAAAAAGCAATTATTTACTAAAACACAATACGTTTCCTTTAAGCAGCATTTGATCCATAATATATAATAAAATCGGAAAATTTTTATATTTCTTTTTTAAATTTACATAAATATTTTGATGATGAAAAACTAATTATATGATGTATAATTTCTTAAAAAAAGGCATATAATGGATATAAATAAATTAACATACGGACCCGTTCCTTCAAGAAGACTCGGAAGAAGCTTAGGAATCAATAATATACCTGCAAAAATATGCTCATATGCATGTGTTTACTGCCAGCTGGGAAATACGTTAAAAATGAGTATTAAAAGAAAAACTTTTTATAATCCTGAGGATATTTATTTAAGCGCCAAAAAAAGAATTTCCTCTTTAAAAGAAAAAAATGAAAAAATCGATTATCTTGCATTTGTCCCGGATGGAGAACCGACTTTAGATATAAATCTAGCAAAAGAAGCAAATCTTTTAAAAGAATTTAATATCAAACTTGCAATAATAACTAACGGTTCGTTAATGTATAAAGAGGACGTAAAAAACGATTTAATGAATTTTGACTGGGTAAGTTTGAAAGTAGATTCCGCCGTTAAATCTGTTTGGAAAAAAATAGACAGACCTCATGGAAAACTGAATTTCGAAGATATAAAAAAGGGATATATTGATTTTTCAAAAAACTACAAAGGCTTGTTAAACACAGAAACAATGCTTGTAAAAGATATAAACGACGATGAAGAATCCCTTGAAAAAACAGCCGAATTTATAAAAAGCCTGAATCCGAATAAAGCTTATATTTCTATTCCCATAAGGCCTCCTGCTGAAAATAACATTAAAACACCTGATGAAGAAAGTATAAACAAAGCATATATAATATTTAATAAATATGGCTTAAATGCCAAGCTGTTAGTACATTATGAAGGAGATAATTTTACTTATACAAATGATTTTGAAAAAGATATTTTAGCAATTACATCTGTTCATCCGATAAGAGAAGACGCACTTGAAAAATTTTTAAAAAAATCTAATGCATCATGGAAAAATATTGAAACTCTTTTAGAAAAAAAATTAATAAAAAAAACAGCTTATAATAATCATTTTTATTTTTCCAGAATATTAAAGAAAGATATGAATCAATAAATTAAAAAAATGGTTTATTTTTTCATATTCAAAGGTTTATGAATAAAAAAAATACCGGCTAAAGATGAAAGCATTGTAATAAAAAAAAACAAAAAACTAAAAGCTATACCGATATCAGGTGATTTATGTATGAATTTAAGCCCGTAAAGAAACGTAAGTTCTCTTACTCCAATCCCTCCAACTGTAACCGGAAATACACTGACAACAGAAGATATTAAAAATAATACCAAAAAATCAATTATGCAAACAGACTGAGGCAAAGCCAAAATAATAAAAAACGCACTGATAAGCTGAAATATTTGAACAATTAGCCCAAGAGAAATAGTTTTATTTAAATATCTATAAAATTTTTTAAATCTTTTACAA
>CAYPHV010000030.1:0-14856 GCA_964410645.1 uncultured Nautiliales bacterium | reverse complement strand
TTAATTTGTTTCAGTATATTAAAGAGATATTTATAGGATTGTTTATAATTGCAATAATAATAAATTTTTTTATTGTAAATTTTTATTTTGATGCTTTTCATATCCAAATATCTGGTTCAAACAGATAATAAAATATTTTAAAATTTATTTATTATTTTTTAAAATCACTGTTACACTTTTTTCAAAATATTTTTTAATTTCTTCTACTTTTTGAGGTGTTAATTCGTTTATTTTTTCTTCATAATCTAAAAGTGGATTTATATTTCCTTTTGCAAAATAATCTCCGTAAATATCACTTACACCTCCGGAACTTTCCATCTGTGTCAAAAAATCAAATTTTGTCTGATTTTTTATTTTTTGAAGAGTTTTTTTAGTTATTTTAGTGTTAAGCAAAATATTTTTTATTTTATTTTCGATTTTTTGTGGATTTACTCCTGGATTACATACTGCCAATACCAAAAAAACACCGGGGTCTGTCATCTCCATATTATATGCATATATTTCACTGAGAAGTTCTTGTTGATTTATTAATTTTTCTTTTAAAATTCCACTCTTTCCGTTGCTTAAAATTTCGCTGTAAGCACTAAGCGCAAATTGATCTTTATTCTGAAAATCAGGTATACGAAAAGCCATTGCAACAATATCCACCTGGCTTTCTTTATGTATAATTATTTTTTTATCTCCGTCGAGTTCCGGTTCTTTTGTATGTATTTTGGGAATAGGGAGGGAATTTTTAATATGGGAAAAATATTTATCTGCTTCTGAAAAAACTTTTTCATTTTCGATATCTCCGGCTACAAGTAAAAATGCATTTTTGGGCTGATAATAAGTTTTGTGAAAATTTATTATATCTTTTATATTCCAGCTTAAAATATCATCTTTAAAACCGATAGGGGTCCAGTGATAAGAATGATAAATATAAGCATTGTTAAAAAGTCTGAAATACAAATATCCTATCGGATTATTATCCGTTCTCCATAATCTTTCTTCATATACAACTTTTCTTTCACGCTGAAATTCTTCATCGTTTAGATTTAGATTTTCCATAACTTCGCTGAAAAGTTCAAATGTTTTATTCAAATAAGCCGAAGAAGTTTTTATATAATAATGCGTATAATCAAAACTTGTTGAAGCGTTGTCGACGCCTCCGAGTGACTTAATAATTTTATCAAAGTCTCCTTCTTTTAAATTTTTTGTGGATTTAAAATTCATATGTTCTATCATATGGGCAATTCCGGTTTTTCCCAAAATTTCATTTCGGCTTCCGACTTTGTAAAAAATATTACTTGTAATAACATTGCTTCCTTTGTTCATAGGAATAGAAATTACTTCCAGGTTATTCTTTAATTTATGTTTGTAAAATTTATGAAGCATCACTTTCCTTTAAACCAGGTTTTTTTTGTATATCAATTCCTATTGCTTCACTTATATGGGAAAATCCGTCTTTTTGCAGCAATTCAACAAGTCCTTTGTTTATATCTCTTACTAATCCCGGACCCTTATAAATAACTCCGCTTAAAACCTGAAGAAGGCTGGCTCCGGCCCTGATTCTTTTATATGCTTCCTGGGCACTGTCAATTCCTCCTACACTTATTATAGGAATTTTTCCGAATGCTTCATTTGCCACAATTTTTAAAACTTCAAAACTTCTTTTTGCAAGAGGTTTTCCGGAAATACCGCCTTTTTTTACGGGAGTATTTATTAAAGTATAATCTACTGTAGTATTTGTAACCATTATTCCATCTGCTTTGTTTGCTATAGATAAACGGGTTAAATCGGCTATTTCTTCATCTTTCATATCTGGTGAAAATTTGATTATAATAGGTTTTTTTGTTAAATTTTTTAATTCTTTGAATAAATCCGATATAAATTGTTTGTTTAAAAGATCTCTAAGTCCCGGAGTATTTGGAGATGAAATGTTCACAACAAAAAAATCCACCACATCCTTCAATTCATTTACCAGAATTTTATAATCATTTATTGCGTCTTCTTTTGAAGTTGTTTTGTTTTTGCCTATATTTGCACCTATAGGTAAAACAAACGGATAAATTTTAGAAAGTCTTTTTTTTATAACCTGGGCACCTTCGTTATTAAAGCCAAATGCGTTTTGAATAGCTTCATCTTTAACCCATCTCCAGCTCCTTGGCTTTTCATTGCCAGGCTGCGGTTTTGGTGTTACAGCCCCAAATTCTCCCCATCCGAATCCAAGAGCCGCCCAGCTGTAAATCATTGTTGCGTTTTTGTCAAATCCAGCTGCAAGACCGACAGGGTTTTTAAATTCCAATCCCCAAATTCTTTGTTTAATTAAATCATTGGTAATAAAATATTTCTTAATCAGAGGATTAAAAAAAAGAGGGCATCTTCTGGACATTCTTAATATTTTTTCTGTGGTATTATGTGCAAATTCAGGGTCGGTTTTGTAAATAAACGGTTTTATTTTGTCAAATATATTCATTTTTTTCCTTTAAATTTTTTCCCATAATGTTCCGTTGGGAGTGTCTTGAATAGAGATATTGAATTTTTTTAATTCGTTTCTAATTTCATCTGCATATTTAAAATCCTTATTTTTTCTTGCGGTTAAACGTTTTTGAATAAGCATACTTATTTTTTCTTTTGTTTTTTCATCAATGCCTGTTTGGAAATATTCATAAGCATCATGTCCTCCAATTCCCAAAAGAGTGTCGATAAAGCAGATATTGCTTAATATCTTTTGTTTTAATACTTTATCTTTTATATGCTGATCAAGCTCTTCGTTTGCATCTTTTATAAATTCATCTATTACGGCCAGGGCTTTTGAAATATTCAAATCATCCTGCATTGCAGCAAGCAGTTTTTTTTCAAATTCATCATCTTTTTGTTTTTTATTCAGTCCGTATACTCTTTTTTTAAGGCGGTATAGTTTATCAAGTCTTTTTTTGCTGGCAATTAAATCCTCTTCACTAAAATTAAGGGGGGCTCTATAATGAGTGCCCATTAAATAAAATCTTAAAACTTCGCCCGGGTAATGCTTTAAGGCATCTTTTACAAAAAAGCTGTTTCCAAGAGACTTGCTCATTTTTTCACCGTTAATCGTTACAAATCCGTTGTGCATCCAGTATTTTGCCAAATGCTGATTATAAGCGCAGTAAGTCTGGGCTTCTTCGTTTTCATGATGGGGGAAAAACAGATCCGCTCCGCCTCCGTGTATGTCTATTTGATATTCTGTATTTTCGTACGCGATATGTTTTTTGATCATGGCGGAACATTCTATGTGCCAGCCTGGTCTTCCTTTGCCAAAAGGCGAATCAAAACATACATCATTTTCACCTTTGCATGCTTTCCACAGTGCAAAATCCCTTGGGTTTTTTTTACCTTCTGTTTTAATTCTTTGAATATTATCTTCGTCATCCTGGCATTTGTGTGACAGGCTGCAGTATTCAGGGTCTTTTGAAGTGTCGAAATATATATCCCCGTTAGGAAGGGTATATGTGCATTCGTTTTTAATGAGCCTATTTATCAGTTCAAACATCTCTTTTAATGTTTCAGTGGCTTTTGGTTCTATATCGGCTTTTTTGATATTAAGTGCACTCATATCCCTTAAATAAGAATCAATATAATATTCGGTTATCTCTTTTAGGCTTTTACCTGTGGAATTTATTTTATTTATAATTTTGTCGTCAATATCAGTAAAATTTTTAACAAAAGTCACTTTGTATCCAAGTGTTACAAGCGTTCTTCTTAATAAATCGAAGCTGATTGAACTTCTCGCGTGTCCTAAATGTGCATCGTCATAAACAGTGGGGCCGCATACGTAAATTCTAACTTCTTTATTTTTGATTGGTTTAAATTCTACTTTTTCTTTTAAGTGCGAATCAAAAATTTTCATTTTCATCCTTTGTTAAAATAAGCTTATAATTTGTTTAAATATTATCGAAATTATAACAGAAACAAAAATTATGGCTATAGTAAACAATATATATCTTTTTTCAAAAAAAGATAAAAACTCTCTAAATCCGTATTCTTTAAGCGTCAAATAAAACAAAACCATTCCGCTTATACTGCTTGCAAGGGCAAGCCCTAAAACTTTCATGGGATATATTAAAATCAGGCTGAGCAGTATATTGGCAAAAAGAGAAACGGCAGAAATTTTTGCAGCTTTCAAATGTCTGTTTGTCGCATATAGAAAACTGCTGAAAAGCTTATTAAGCCCAAACGGAATCAGCCCTATGATATACATAATCAATACATTTGAGGTCATTAATGTGTCTTTTGGGTCGAATGCCCCTCTTTGAAATAAAATTCTTACTATTTCTTTTGAATCTATAAATACAAAAACAGTGGCAGTAAGTAAAGAATAAAAAAGATACCAGAAAGCTTTTTTCATATGTTCTTTGGCAATGTTTTGTTGGTTGTTTGAAACGGCTTTTGTAATCTGGGGGAAAATAACAGTTGAAATTGCTATTGCAAATAATGCAAAAGGAAGTTGAAACAATCTGTTTGCATAATATAAATAGCTTATACTTCCGGCATTTAAAAAAGTGGCAAGCCAAGTGTCCAAAAAAGCGCTTATATGAGCTGTTGAGTTTCCAAATACAGAAGGTAAAAAATGTTTTTTAAATTCACTTAAATCAGCCTTTTTTTTGCTTTTTGCCCCGATGATTAAATATCTGAGTACATGTTTTTTTTTGGCTACAATAATATGTGCGGCAGCCTGTGATGCACCTCCTATAATAACCCCGATACTCATATACAGAATAATTTCCGTTTTGGATTTACCCATACTTAGCACCAATGCAGCTATAAGGGAAATATTAAGCAGTGCGGTTGAAAATGCCGTTGTAGCAAAATGTTTTTTGTATTGGAGAATACTTGCCAAAAAAGTAACTATAAAAATAAAATCCAAATACCAAAAATTAATAGCCACAAGGGGGGCCGCTATTTTTTTAGCTTCATCATTAAAACCGTAAGCCAGAATATTAGTAATTGGATATGAAAAAAGAGTGACAATAATACTTAAAATAAGTATAATTATGAATAATTTTTTAAATACCTGATATGCAAATGCCGGTTTGTTTCGTGATTTTGCAAAAGAAGGTAAAAAACTTTGTGTAAATGCGCCTTCTGCAAATATTCTTCGAAAAAGGTTTGGAAATTTAAATGCAACGAAGAAAATATCACTGTATATATTTGCACCGAGTATTGATGCGCTTAACAAGTCTCTGATGAATCCAAGAATGCGGGAATTAAAAATTCCCAAAAAGTTTATTAAAATTGATTTTATCATAAATGAAATTGTACCAAAAGGATAAGTGTGGGATTGTTTAATTTCGGAAAAAAAGAAGAAAAAAAAGAATTTGTCTCAAAAACAGTTTTAAGCGAAAATGTAAATGAGGCATTGTTAAAAGTTTCAAAAGAAACGGGTCTTGCCTTATCCTCGTTGGATTTTAATGTTTTATCCTATAAAACATATATAAAATTGCCAAATGAAGATTTTAAAAAAGCAGATCAAAAAATGATAGAAGATTTTGAACAATATCTGTTAAATCCAGAATGCGAAATAAAACAGGTTTATGAAATAGAAATAATCAAATATAAACCGTTAAATAATTTCGAACTTTTGGGAAGTATGAAAGTAAATAAAAACTTTACTTATGCTGAATTTATTGTTTCTAAAAAATCTGTTTTGAAAGTAAACGATATTTATGGAAAAGTAAAAGAAGAGCTTAATAAAAAAAAGCTTAAGAATTCTTTATTGATTAATTTTTTCAATTTAATGGATGAAGATATAAAAAAACTTCAAAGCATTATATTGATCAATGAAAAATTAAATGATGATTTTACAATAAGGCTTTGTAGGGGGCTTGATCCCGTTAAAAGCACAAAAGGCGAAGTTTTATACCATTTTCGTGAAAAAAAAACCAACGATAACAAAAAAATACTTTTGTATCCTGTGATGCAGGGAGAAAATTTAATAGAGATAATATTGCCTAAAAACGGAAAAAACGGAAGAAATTGCAAAGGTAAAATATTAATTGAAAAAATGCCTTTGGAATTTGAAATCCCTGAAATCAGTTATGATGAGCAAACTATCGAAAAAAGAAAAGAAAATGAAAGAATTGTTTATATTGCAAAAAAGAACGGTTTTATAACAAAAGACGATGATAAATTTATTATTAAAGATGAAATGGAAATAAAACAAATTAATATAAAAACAGGAGATATAGAAAACGCTCAGGAAAGCGATGTAAAAATTAATGTAAAAGAAAATGACGTTTTGAAAGAAGCTATAGCGGATAATATGAAAGTGGAAACAACGGAATTATATGTAAAAGGTAACGTAGGAAGCAATGCTAAAATAAAAGCAAAAAAATTGGAAATAAACGGACAGACTCATCAAAAAAGTAGCATTATTGCAGATAATGCATTTATAAATATTCACAAAGGAAATTTAAAAGCCAAAAAAGTGAAAATTAACAGACTTGAAGGGGGCATTGTTAAAGCAGAAAATGTCGAAATAGATTTGGCTTTTGGCGGAACAGTCTATGCAAAAAATATAAAAATAAATAAAATGTTAAGTCATAATCAATTTTTCGCGAGTAAATTAATTATAATATGCGAGCAAAAGGGAGAAGAGAATTTATTGTCAATTTCTCCAAAAAAAGTACTTGAAGATGTCAATGTTGAAAAACTTAAAAAGAAGATGATTGAAATAGAACAAAATATTAATTTAAAAACAAAAGAATATACCCGTTTAAAGAAAATATATTTTAACAATAAAAAAGCAATAAACGAATATAAAAAAATTTATCTCACAAATAAAAAAAAGAATATAAAAACCTCTGCGTCTGTTATAAATAAAATAAAAGAATTTCAAAAATCAATTAAACAAATTGAATCTGTTAAAGAACAGATTGCAGGGCTTGAAAACGATAAAAAAGTTATATTGGATAACCTGGATTATTTACAAAGTGAAATATATAATGCCAAAATTTTATCCAATACTCCATGGAAAAATTTTAACAGAATTTTATTTGAAATGATAGAGCCTCCTGTAAAATATGTATACGATACAAAAGGTGATGAAGGCAAATGCGGTTTTAAGCTTAAATTTAACAATGAGAGTATATACATTACAAAAATAAAGGTTGAAGATGATATATGCAATTAAAGGAAAAATTTTTGAAAAAAATGAAGGAAAAATTGCAATTGAAACCAACGGGGTTATATACGAAGTTATAGTTTCTCTTATGAGTTTTTCAAAATTGGAAAATCAGCAGGAAGTTTTAGTTTATATTACAGAAATAATCAAAGAAAATGAATTTAGTTTATACGGTTTTTTGGATAAAAATGAAAAAAAACTTTTTGATATGCTTATCAAAATAAACGGGGTAGGGCCAAAAGCCTCACTTGGAATTATTTCAACTCTTACTCCAAACGAGTTTTTACAAGCCGTTCAGACAAAAGATGTAAACATACTTAAAAAAGTTCCGGGAATAGGGCCTAAAAGCGCTAAAAGAATTTTAATGGAAATGGGAGAATATGAATTGGAAGAAGCAAATCCTGCACATACACAGGTTATAATTGCACTTGAAAATTTGGGATTTAAGAAATCTGATATTCTCAAATCTCTTAAAGGTGTAAAGGGCAGCCTGGAAGAGATGATAAAAACCGCATTAAAAAAACTTGGAGGGGAAAAATGATATTTTTAATAATTTTCGGTGGAAGCAGTTTTGAACATGAAATTTCAATTGTCAGCGCAATTACTTTAAAAGATAAAATAAAAAATAACAGTTTAAAATTTTTGTTTCTGGATAAAAACAGAAATTTTTATCTAATAGATAAAAACAATATGAAAAGTAAATATTTTGCCAGCGGCGAATATAAAAAATCAATCAAAGTTGAGATAAATAAAGGCGGTTTTAAATATAAAAAAGGCATTCTTAAAAAAGAAAACTGTATAAAATTTGATACAGCAATAAATTTAATTCACGGAAGAGACGGAGAAGACGGAAAAATACCCGGGATGCTCGAATTTTTTGACATACCGTCAATTACCCCACAGATAGAAGCCTGTGCGGTAAGTTACAATAAAGTTCTTACAAAACTTTTTGCAGGCATAAGAGACGTTGCTGTAATTGATTACGAAATTATAAATGAACCTAAAACAAAATTTGATTTTCCAATCATCATTAAACCGGCAAGACTCGGAAGCAGTATCGGAGTAAGCGTGGTAAAAAATACATATGAATTTGAGTATGCGTTTGATGTGGCGAAAGAATTCGATGATTTGATAATAGCAGAGCCTTTTACCGAAGGTATTGAAGAATATAATTTGGCAGGATGCAGAATAAAAGATAAATTTATTTTTAGTAAAATAGAAAAAGTACAAAAAAAAGAATTCCTTGACTTTGAAAAAAAATATATGGATTTTAGCAGAAAAGAAACCACATTTGAATCAATAGATAAAAATTTGGAAAAAAAATTAAAAGAATCTTTTACGAAAATATACAAAAATGAGTTTGAAAACGCATTAATCAGATGTGACTTTTTTTATAAAGATAATTCAATTTATCTAAATGAAATCAATCCAATTCCCGGAAGTATGGCGAATTATCTTTTTGATGATTTTGAAAATGTATTGGTTACACTGGCTAACAATTTAAAAAAAGAAAAAACAATCGATATAAATTATGAATATATAAATAAAATTCAAATGGCAAAAGGTAAATAATTGAGTATTCGCGATATAGCAAATTTAATTATACATTTTCTTACTGTTTATATTTTGGGATTTTATTTGATTACTGTTTTACAATGGTATAACTATAAAATAAACAGAATAATCTTTCATTTTCATAATTATAAATGGCATATTTTTTATTTTATTATTCCTGTTTTAACTTATATTTTTGCGTATAAGTTTTTTTGGATATATCTTTTTTTCGGTTTGATTCCGGCGCTTTTTATATGGTTCAAAAAAATAAATAAAACATTAAAGCCTACAAAAAGAGTAAAAAGATTTTTTTTAATTTTGGGACTGAGTGAAACTTTAAATTTGGCGGTTATGAATAAATTACATTATAACCCTGGAATCGCCGCGTTTGGCGTTATAGTTATTGCACTATTTATTAGTATGATCATAGAAAATATTATGTTTTTAAAATATAAATCTGTGGCAAAAGAAAAATTAAAACGGATAAACCCCATAATTATTACTATTACAGGTAGTTACGGAAAAACTTCCATTAAAAATTTTCTGTATCAATTGCTAAAAAATGATTTCAAAGTTTATAAAACCCCAAGAAGTGTAAACACCATAAAAGGCATTGTTTTGGATATTAATACTTCATTGCCTGAAAATACTGAAATTTATATTACAGAAGCCGGAGCCAGAGAAAAAGGCGATATAAAAGAAATAGTAACTTTTTTAGAAAATAATTATTCAATTTTAGGCGAGATTGGTCCGCAACATATAGAATATTTTAAAACTTTGGAAAATATTCAAAAAACAAAACTTGAAATATTTGAAACCCCAAAATTACTAAAAGGGTTTTCTTACGAAAAAATAGATAATAAAAAAGTAATTTCGCTCAAGAATAAAATAATAAATATCAGATCAAATCTTAGTGGAACAGAATGGGATATAAAAATAAATAATAAAATTCATCATTTTAAAACTTCTCTTTTAGGAGAATTTAATTCCGTAAATGTAACACTTGCTATATATTGTGCCTTGGAATTTATTAAAAATATTGAAAAAATAAAATTAAAAGTGCTAAAATTAAAAAGCGTTCCACACAGGCTTCAAAAAATTGAGGCAGGCGGAAAAATTATTATTGATGACAGTTTTAACGGAAATGTTGAAGGAATGCTAAAAAGTTTTGATTTAATCAGTACATATTCGGGTAGAAAAGTGATTGTTACGCCTGGACTTGTCGAGGCGAATAACGAATTAAATAAAAAGATTGCCCAAAAAATAGATGAAATTTTTGATTTGGCAATCATTACCGGAAATATTAATAAAGATATTTTATGTAAAAATATTTCCAATACAAACAAAGTGTATGTTGCTGATAAAAGCAAACTTGAAAAAATATTAGCAGATTTGACAAAATCGGGAGATTTAATTATTTTTAGCAACGATGCCCCAGAATATTTATAAGGAGAAATAATGGTAATTGTCAATTGGTATAGAAATTTTTTAAATTTTATTATTAATATTTTAAATCCGTTAACCTATCATATAGATAAAGTGATATTCGGATCAATAATTTTAATTATAATTTTTTCTTGTATTCCCAAAATAGATTATATAAGTGATAAATTATCTAAATTTTTTATGATAATTTCAAGCATTTGTTTAATTCTGCTAACACTGCTGGTAACGTATGAGGTAATTATGAGAAAATTGTTTTCCGCCGGCAGTATTGCTTTACAGGAATTGGAATGGCATTTGTATGATATAGTATTTTTATTTACCATTGCTTATACATTAAGTAAAGATAAGCATGTTAGGGTAGATATTTTTTATGACAAATTTCCTTTTAGAATGAAAAAATTTGTAAATATATTTTCACTCGTAATATTTGTTGTACCTCTTAGCACGTTAATATTAATCGAAGCGGTACCTTTTGTTCAAATGTCAGTGGCAGAAAACGAAACCAGTTCAGATCCGGGAGGTCTTCCTTTTAGATGGATTATAAAAAGTATGGAGTTTTGGGCATTTCTTATGGTATGGATTCAAAGTGCCGGAGAAATAAGAAAAAATTTTTATTTATTGTTAAAAGGTGAAAAATGACAGGGATAATTCTTTTTGTTGTAGCGTTTATTTTATTAATGGTAGGAGTTCCGGTTGCTTTTGCTTTTGGTGGCAGTGCTATTTTTGCAGCTTTCATTGATCCAAACATAGGGTTAAATGTATTCGGTTTGTTGCCATACAGAATATACGGAATTATGCATAATTTTACATTAATGGCAGTTCCTCTTTTTATTTTTATGGGATTTATTCTGGAAAAAAGTAAAATTGCAGAAAATATGCTTGAATCAATCGGTAAACTATTTGGCGGAATAAGAGGGGGTCTGGCTATTGCAATAGTTATTGTCGGAGCTATTTTGGCGGCTTCCACTGGAATTGTAGGTGCAAGCGTTGTTATGATGACGGTTATTTCTCTTCCTGTAATGCTTAGGCATAATTATTCACCGCGTCTTGCCAGCGGAGTAATTGCGGCCAGCGGTACGCTTGGACAAATTATACCTCCGAGTATTGTTCTGATTGTTCTTGGAGCTGTCATGCAAATTAGTGTAGGGGATTTGTTTAAAGCAGCGTTAATTCCCGGATTTTTAATAGTTTTTTTTTATATTGTATATATTTTAATAATTGCTTTTTTGAAACCGGAAGTTGCCCCTGCTATTAAATCAGATGAGCCGTATTCAAAAATATTAATTCAGGCTGCCAAAAGTTTAGTTGCACCTATTATTTTAATTGTTTTAGTTTTAGGAAGTATTTTTGCAGGAGTTGCCACTCCTACAGAATCAGCGGCAGTAGGTGCTTTTGGTTCTGTTATTTTAACAATGTTTTACCGTACTTTTAGTTTTAAATTAATTAGATACGCTTGTGTTGAAACAGTAAAAATTACTTCAATGATTTTTATGATTTTAATTGGTGCTAAAGCTTTTTCGCTTGTATTTAACGAAAGCGGTGCAGGCGATATAATAACTCATTTTTTTACAAGTTCTGTTTCAAGTAAATATGCTTTTGTAGCTATTACAATGGCATTGATCTTTTTTCTAGGATTTTTCGTCGATTTTATTGAAATTTGTTTTATTGTTATTCCTATTTTAATTCCAATAATTCATGCTTTCAATATTAATATGCTTTGGTTTGCTATACTTATTGCAATAAACCTTCAAACATCATTTTTGACACCGCCTTTTGGTTTTAGTCTGTTTTATTTAAAGGGAGCTGCCGGAGATAGAATAAATACAAAAGATTTATATATAGGAATTATTCCATTTATTTTTATACAGTTATTAGTATTGATTATTGTTGTTGCTTTTCCAAAATTTGTAACTATTTTGGTTAATTAATATAGACTTGAAGAGGCAAATGAAATTAATTTAAAGAGAATATACATTATGTTAAGTAAATAACTGTTTCAATTATTCTTTTTAAATTTCAATACCTTCAATAAAATTACCAAATTTTGTATTGTAATATTGTATATTAATATAATTCATCAATTTGCGATGATATAATTTTACTTAAAAAAAATAAAAAAAGAACGCCGATTCCGCATATACTGTAAATTTCAGCGGCTTTTTCTCCCATATGCTGCCAAATATTACCTATTATAACAGTGCCAAGTGATGAACTTATAGCAATTCCGCCATATAATATTCCATAAACACTTGCTTTGTTTTTTGCATTATCAGAAATATAGCTTCTCATTGAATTAATACTGCTAACTAAAAACAGCCCTAATAATATGAATCCTAAAACAATTAAATTAAAATATAAACTTACAATAGATAAAAATCCGAATAAAAAAGAAATGGTCAAAATTATCTTTTCCCCAATTTTATCAATCAACACACCGAAACAATAGCTTGTAACTGTTTGAGTAAAATTAAGTAAAATTACTAAAAGAGGAATATACGCCATTTGAAAACCTGTTTCTTTTGCTTTAATAATAAAATATTCTTGACTAAACATAAAAAATAAAAATCCAAAATAGATAAAAAGCAAAGGCAAGACTTTTTTATCCTGACTTAGATTGAATGTTTGTTTTTTCTTCTTTTTAAAAGGCACATTTTCTACAAAAAAGATTACAATTATAACCGCAATGATTCCAGGAATTATTGTAATAAAAAATGTATTTTTAAAAACATTTATATCTTCTCCCCAATATTTTAGTATAAAAAATACAATTATAGCCCCACTCATTTCTCCTGCAATATCAAGTGTTTTATGGAAGCCAAAACTTTTTCCTGATTTTTTTCCCGCATAAAAAGAAATTAATCTGTCTTTTGTTGCACTTCTTACGGCCTTCCCTATTCTTTCAAGCCCTCTTAAAAAAGCAATACTTTCCCAGCCGTTTGCAAATCCAAGTAAAGGTTTTGTAACCGCTGAGATGACATAACCTGTCACTACAAAAGGTTTGACTACTTGATATTTGTCACTCATTATTCCAAAAATAATTCTAAAAAAATAGCTTATAAATGTAGCAACGGCAACTACAATGCCAAGTTCATCAATTCCATCATGTAGAATATAAACAATATACAGAGGTAAAATAGTTGTAACCATGGAACTTGCCATATCAGTAAAAAAACTGACAAATCCAAGAGCTATTATATTTTTGTTTATCATTAAAAACCTTTAAAGTATAAAATAAAGCCTAACCATATTAATATTGGGATAAAAATACTTAAAAATACTCCAAAAGCCGCTATATCTTTAGCTTGTTTTGCAAAACGGTGAAAATCTTTTTGTGTCAAATCAACAGTTTTTTCAATTGCCGTATTGAAACTTTCGGCAACAAGAGGAATAAAAAGTGAAGCAAGCATAAATACTTTTGCCCATAAGGGATAAGAAAATATAAAAAGTAAGATTATCGCAACAAAAAAAGCAAATATTTCTATTTGAAATGATTTTTCTTTTATAACTTCTTTCATTCCGTCTACTGCATATAAAAAATTTTTTTTAATTGAATATTTTGGTTTCATTTTTTTCCTTAATTAGTTTAAAAATCAAAGCTGTGAAACTGACCCAAAAAAGCCCAAGCCCAATTCCGGCTATTACATCGCTTAAATAATGCACATTCAGATAAACCCTGCTAAAAGAAATCAGTATCGGATAAATTATACACAATATTAACAAATTTTTTTTATTTACTTTATCTTTTAAAATTAAATACAGACCCAATGCTAATGCGGTGCTTAAAGTGGCATGACCTGAAGGAAAAGAATATCCGCTAACTTCTATCAGATAATGAGGGGGCCTTTCTCTTTTAACTATATTTTTAATAATTTCCACTAATATCCCGGTTCCGGAAATAGAAACTGCAAAAAATATGGCTTTATAATAATATTTTTTTATTATCATATAAATTACAATAATTGTTGTAATGATAGTAATTTCCAATGGATTATTTATTGAAGTTATAAAAATTATTATTTTATTTAGAATTGGATTATAAATTTCATAAATATGTTTGCTTATCCAAAAATCCCATTTTGTTATTAACTCTAAATCGCCCACATCTTCAAGCATTTTGGAAAAAAGATAAATTCCAAAAATATTTAAAATCAAAAGTTTTGTATCTTCTTTTTGAAAATATTTTTGATTATGTTTGAAAAACTTATATATAAAATAACTGATAATTGTAGCAGTTAATATCCCAAATCCCACATATTTTCCATAAATTTCAAACAGATCTCCTAAAAAATATCCACCCAAAATAAAAATAGACGACCAGAAAAGACCTGTTACAATATTTGCAAGAACGAATTTTTTAAAATCCGCATTGTTAGCACCGGCTAAAAAAGGGACAATCCAGCGGGTTATATTGGTAGTTCTTCCTATAAATAGAGCTTTTATTAAATTATTGTTTATTAAAAATTTTAATCTGTTATATTTTTCGTGCGTTATTTTTAATTTTTTTGCATGATTTTTGACATATTTCTCTCCTAATTTCCTGCCTAAATAAAACCCTATAATATCTCCTGTCAATAAACCTAAAAAAGCAACTATAATTGCTGTTTTCAAATCAACAATACCCTTATACGTAAAAATTCCCAAAATAATGGTATATGTTTCCATCGGAAAGAACATTCCTAAAAGAGGAAGTGATTCTGCAATAGAGCCTATAAATAAAA
>CAYPHV010000029.1:0-14964 GCA_964410645.1 uncultured Nautiliales bacterium | reverse complement strand
TAAATTATGTTTTTGAGTATTTTTGTAACAAATAAGATTCATAATATTTAATTAAATATATTCCTCCCAAATATATTATCCAGTTTATATATATCCATAAAAAGAGAAAAAGAAGTATTGAAATTGATCCGTAAATCGATTTGTATGTCTTATTAAAAATGACATAATATAAAAATATATTTTTAGCGATAAAGAAAAGAAGTGTTACTAAAAACGAGATATAAATACAGGATTTGACTGTTTTGGTTTGTAAAGTAAGCTTATATGCTAAAAAAAATGTTAACCATATAATTAAAAAAGGAATAATATAACCAAATGAAAATTTTAAATAAAATTCAAGTTTTATTGATACGAAAATAGACGATGCAAATAAAACGGGAAAAAGCGTCAGCATTGTCCAATATAATTTTATTTTTTCCCATAAATCTCTTTTTTCCTGTTCGAATATTTTTGAAATGATTGTTTCATAGTTATCAAAAAACAAAATTGAAGTAATTAGTATATATAATCCGCCGATTAAGCCCATTTGTGTCGAATTATTTAGAAAACTTTTTAGATATAAAGAAATCTGTTCATGATATGTCGGCAATATATTGGATATTAAAAAAGTTTCAAGTTTTATGTAAAATTTAGAAAAAAAGGGAGTTGTAGAGAAAATTGACAATATTATTAAAATAATGGGTATTAAAGAAAATATGGTGTAATAACTCATAGCCGCACTGAATAATGTTAAATTATCAATATCTTTTTTTATTTTTTGAAAATTCATTTTTATATTAAGCATTTTCTAATTTTTCTTTTTTTTCTTCAAGTTCAAAATAGTGTTCTATTTTTTTATTATATATTTTTTTTACTTCTTCAAGTTCGCAGCTTAAATCGGTAAGACCTTTTTCATTATAGCAGTCAGGATTTGTCAGGCATTTTTCAATTTCAGCAATCGTGCTTTCAAGCTCTTCTATTAATTTTGGAAGTTCTTCAAGCTCTTTTTGTTCTTTGTAACTCAGTTTTTTGGGTTTTCTTTTCGGCCTTTTTTCATTTTTCATTTTGCTTTTTACATTTTCAATTTCTTTAAGCTCTTTTTCTATTTCGAGATATTCTGTATAGGGGATAAAACTTTCTTCTATAATTCCTTTATCTTTAAAAATAAAAAGTTTTTTGGCGATTTTATCTACAAAATATCTGTCATGACTTACGAAAACTATACAGCCATTAAAATCCGTTAAAAATTCTTCCAAAATATTTATTGTAGGAATATCTAAATCATTTGTAGGTTCATCTAAAATTAAAACGTCAAAATTTTTAGTAAAAAGCAGAGCCAGTGCAATTCTGCTTTTTTCTCCGCCGCTTAATATTCCGATTTTTTTTGTCAAATATTCCTGAGGGAAAAGAAATTCTTTTAAATATCCGTAAACATGCATACTTTTGCCCATAATATTTACATGATCACCTCCCTGTGGACAAAAAGTTTCTATTAAATCTTTTTCATCGTTAAGTAAAGATTTGCTTTGGTCTAAATAGCCAATCTTAATATTTTCTCCTATTTTTACAATTCCGCTTTCAGGTATTTCTTCCCCTATTAATATTTTAAGAAATGTTGACTTACCGCTTCCGTTTTTACCCACTATGGCAATTTTGTCTTTTTGTAAAATTCTGGTTGTAAAATCTTTTATCAGCAATTTATTTCCGATTGATTTGTTTAATTTTTCTATTTCAAATATTAATTTTTGTTTGTTTGTTTTTTCTTCTTTATTTTGAAACATTTCACGCTTTAACTGTATTTCTATCTGACGGATTTCCCTTTTATCTTCTTTTAATTTTTCACGCAGTCCCAATACTTTACTTTTTCGCCCCTCGTTTCTTTTAAATCTTGCTTTTACTCCACCATTTAGCCATTCTTCTTCCCTTTTTAAAAGTCTTAATTCGTTTTGAAATTTATTTTCTTTTGTTTTTAGCAATGCTTCCTTTTGCTTTAGATAAGAGGCGTAACCTCCTTTGAAACTTCTTAATTTACAATTTTCAAGTTCAACTACACGTGTTGCGATTCTGTCTATAAAATATCTGTCATGGCTTACTACCAAAAAAGTAAAATGTTCTTTTAAAAGCATCTCTTCCAAAAATTCTGTCATATATACATCAAGATGATTGGTAGGCTCGTCTAAAAGTAAAACATCAGGTTTTTGAAGAAGCAGACTTGCAAGTGCAACTTTTCTTTGTTCGCCCCCGCTTAAAAATGCGATATCTTTATTTTCATATTTTTTTAAATCAAATTCCTGCATAATTCTCTCAATTCTGTCGTCTATATTCCATGCATTATGAAAATCAAGAAATTTTGAGATTTGATCAAGCTCATTTTGATACGCCTTGTTTTCCGGTTGTTTTACCATTAAATCCAGTAATTTCAAATATTTTTCATAAGCAGTTTTAAATTCTGTCAGTTCGTTTTCTATTGCTTTTTTTACGCTTAGGTTTTCTTTAAATTTGGGTTGTTGCATAAGTCTTTTTATTTTAATTCCGTTTTTAGTGATAATTTCACCTTCATCCGAATCAATGGTGCCGTCTATTATTTTCATAAGCGTGGATTTTCCGCTTCCGTTTTTTCCTATTAAGGCTATTCTTTCTCCACTGTCTATATGAAATTCTATATTACATAAAATTTTTTGAGCTTCAAATTTTTTTGAAACATCCAATAAATCAATAAGTGCCACTTTTTACCTTTGTTATATTTTTGTAATTTTACCTTGTTAAACTTTTATTGCCAAATAAGGAGGTAAAAATGAAAATTGATGCATTAACTGTTTTGTCGATTATTATGTGTTTGTCAATGATTTTCATATTTCAGATGGTTTAACGCTTGTTGCTTGTCTATTTTAATCTGTTTTCTTAATTCGCTGAATTTGTCAAATCTTCTGTTTTTTCTTAAAAAATCAATAAATTCAATTTGTATTAATTTAAAATTTGGGATTTCCAACGAATTTATAATGTGCGTTTCAATGGAAAAATTATTGTCGGTTGACCGGATTCCTACAAACGTAACAGACGGAAAATGATTTGTTTTTGTGATAAATACCCCCGTTGGAAGAGTGTAATTATGAAGCGGTTTTATATTAATTGTCGGCAAGAATTCTTTTTGTCCAAGACCCTGTCCTTTGAGCTGAACACCTTTGATTTTGAACGTGTGGCCCAAAAATTTATTGGCAAGGGTTATTTTGTTCTGCATTATCAGATTTCTTATAAAATGTGAATGCACTCCGATACTATCTATTTTTATTTCGTTAATTATTTCTGTTTCAAATGCTTTTTGTAAATCTTGAATGTTTCCCCGCTTGTTTTTTCCAAATTTAAAGTCATATCCTACAATAATTTTTTTTACTCCGTAATTTTTTAAAATGTCAATAAAATCGTCTTTGCTTAAATGCTTTATTTTTTTTAATTGGAAAATATCCAAAAGTTTTGGAGAATATTCGATTCTGTCAAAATAAGGCGTAAGAGTGGAATTTTTTTCAATTACCAAATAACTGTCGCTTTTGTTTATTAATTCTTTATGTGCAATATGCATTCCGTCGAATCCGCCGATTGTCGTTTTCATTTTTGTTCCTCTGAATGACTTTTAACAGCTTTTGCATCGTTTTTACTCAGTAAAACTTCCAATTCTTCAAAAGAAGCGTTTTTAATATTTTCAAATGTCCCGAAATAATTTAAAAGTTTTGTCATTTTTGCTTTCCCGATTCCTTTTATTTTTAGCAGTTCGTTTTGCATGTCGCTTTTAATTTTCTGTTTTCTGTGAAATTCTATGGCAAATCTGTGCGCTTCGTCTCTTAAACGCTGTAAAAAATTAAGTCTTGCGTCGGATGTGCTTAAATTAATTTTTTCAATTTTGAATCCGGAACGAACCAAAGCGCCAAAAAAATAAACAGTGTCTTTTGCCGCTCCTTTTGCACGGTGGGCTTTTGCGTCTATTTTTTCTTTTGAAATAGCAAGCGCATCAACATTTGCCCCCGTGGAATCGATTATCTCTTTTGCCAGATTTAACTGGGCTGCGCCTCCGTCGATCAGCCACAAATCAGGGGGGTAATTTTCTCCAAAGTTTAAGGCTCTTCTGCTCAGCAGCTCTCTCATTTGGGAATATTCGTTCTTGCTTTGTAGATTATAATGTCTGTAACTGTTTTTTTTAAATTTTCCGTTTTCCCATACAACCATACTTCCCACATTTGCCTGACCCATCATATGCGAGGTGTCAAACGTTTCTATTTTATACGGAATATTCTGAAGTCCGAAAAGTATTTTAATTTCATCCAAAAGAGTGTCTTCTTTTTGGTTTTTGATAATTTCCAGTGCGTTTATTTTTGCTAATTTAATTAAATTGCTTTCACTGCTTTCAATTTTAATTTTTTTATTGAATTTTCGGCTTAAATATTCTTCAAGCAATTTGATTTCCCCGAAAGAATCACCTACCAGAATTTTATTTGAAATTAAAGGTGTTTTATGCGTATAAAATTCCAAAATAGCCTGGGTATAAATTTCATTTTTTTCTGGAATTTCCTGCGAATTTATTATATTATGGGAACTTGCAATGACTTTTCCATGTCTTACGAAAATTCTTATCACAACCGCTTTTTTGCCAAATATATGAACCACAAAAACATCAATATCCTGAAGCTTTGCCAAATCTACATTTGAATAAACTTCGGTATTTTCGATAGATTTTATTCTGTCTCTGATTTTAGCCGCTTCTTCAAATTCGAGATTTTCTGAAAATTTTTTCATTTTTTTCTTCAAAATTTGTAAAATACTTTTTTTATTATGTATAAGCCTTACAGCTTTTTTAACAAGTTTACCATATTCCTTTTTGTCAACTTTCCCGATACACGGCGCAAGGCATTTTCCTATTTGGTAATAAAGACATGCTTTTTTGCGTTTTACACATCCTTTTGACTGAACAAGGGGTATTTCTTCATATATGGTTTTAAGAATTGCACCGGCCCCGCTGCTGAAAGGTCCGAAATACTTAATGTTTTGTCCTTTTATAATTTTTCTTGTAATTTCCAATCTTGGAAAATCTTCATTTAAATTTATATAAATATAAGGATATGTTTTATCGTCCCTTAAAAGAATATTATACTTTGGTTTTAACTGTTTTATAAACGAATTTTCCAGTATTAAAGCGTCGCTTTCGTTTTCTACCACAATATAATTCAATTTTTTAGCTTCGCTTATCATTTTATATATTCTTTTGCTTAAATTGTCAGCCGGGCGGAACGGATTGAATCTGAAATAACTTTTTACCCTTTTTTTCAAATTTTTTGCTTTTCCCACATATAAAAGTTTTTCATTTTTATCAAAATATTGATAAACGCCCGGTTTATCAGGTAAATTTTTGATTTTTTCTTGCAATATGTCCCTTTTTTTGTAAAAATTATACTAAAAAAGATTTAACATCGATGAAAAAATAATTTAAAAGGTTTGGTATGAAAAAAATTCTTTTAGGCAATGAGGCTATTGCCTGGGGGCTTGTTCACAGCGATACGCAAATGATAAGCGGTTATCCGGGAACTCCTTCCAGTGAAATTTTAACTACGGTTCAAAAAATAAAAAAACAGTTTAATATTCCTCTTTACGCCGAATGGGCCACAAATGAAAAAGTGGGGTTTGAAGTTGCATATGCAGGGGCGATTGCAGGAGTAAATTCTGCGGTTACTATGAAACAGGTCGGGCTTAATGTGGCGAGTGATTCGCTTATGAGCGCCAGTTTTATAGGTAATATTGGCAGTTTTGTTTTAGTTGTGGCGGATGACCCCGGATTTTATTCTTCTCAGACAGAGCAGGACAGCCGTGAATTTGCAAGATATGCAAAAATTCCAGTGCTTGATCCGGGAGCTCCGTCCGAAGCATATGAGTTTGCCATAAAAGCTTCTGAAATTTCAAAAAAGTTTGAAACGGTTGTAATGCTAAGAAGCGTTATGAGGGTCTCGCATTCCCGTGAAACGGTTGAATTAAAAGAGCATAAATTTGAAACAGTAAAAGGGAATTTTCAAAGAGATATTCCAAGATGGGCGGCGGTTCCCAGAAACGGAAGATTAAAGCAGGCATTTGAACGTCTAAGCAGGCTTGAAAAAATAAGAAAATTTAATTATGAAGAGTTGATTAGGCCTAAACTTGCTAAGTTAAAAGGAACAAAAAATCTGATAATTTCAAGCGGAGCGGCTTTTGGATATGTAAAGGAAGCTTTAAATGAACTTGAGTTAAATATAGATCTTTTAAAAATAGATATGCCTTATCCTTTGCCCCGTGAATTAAATAATTTAATAAAAAGATATGAAAAAGTTTTGATTGTAGAAGAAACATCCCCGGTAATTGAAGAAGAAGTAAGGGCTGAAAATGTATATGGAAAAATGAGCGGGCATATGCATTTGGTTGATGAAATGAACAAAGAAAGGGTTGTAAACGCATTAAAAAATGTCGGTTTTTATAAAGGAGAAAATATTTATAGACCTGTCTTTAATATTGAAACGGATGTTACTCCCAGAAAGCCGAATTTATGTCCTGGATGTCCACACAGGGATATATTCTTTGCAATAAAAAAAGTTTTTAGACCTAAAAAATCAATTTATCCATCGGATATAGGCTGTTATACGTTGGGAGTCAATCAAAAAGCGATTGATACTGTTTTATGTATGGGTGCGAGTGTTTCCATGGCTCACGGTTTTAGCGAGGCAGACGGGGAAAAAACAGTAATTGCGACAATAGGGGATTCTACATTTTTTCATTCCGGAATATCGCCACTGATTAATGCGGTTTATCAAAAAGCAAGATTTATTTTGGTAATTTTGGATAATTCTACAGTGGCAATGACAGGAAGACAAAACACCCCCGAAAGAGCGAGTCCCAATGTTGATTTGAAAAAAGTGGTTGAAGGCTGCGGTGCAGAGGTAATGGAATATTTTTATGAACCCGATATAAAAAAAACAATAAATTTTTTCAAAAAAGTAAAAGAAAAATTTAATGAGACCGATAAGCCGTTAGTCGTTATCAGTAGACAGTTTTGTGTGCTTGATCAAGAAAAGGCCAAAGAAAATCTGCCCGGTATTTTTGCCGGTGTCGATGAAGAAAAATGCGTTGCCTGCGATATATGCACTACTGAATTTGTTTGTCCCCCAATGAGTTATAACGAAAAAGGAAAAATTGAAATCGACCCGCTTCTTTGTATCGGGTGCGGCGTTTGCATAAGCGGTGTATGCCCGACAAATGCTTTTATAAGGAGGGATAAATGAAATATCAGATTTTAATTGCAGGATTCGGAGGGCAAGGGGTTGTTTTTCTGGTGAAAGTTTTAAGTATATGTGCGGGAAAAAAAGGAATTAAATTTTTAGGTACCGAAAATCACGGAATGAGCCAAAGAGGCGGAAGCGTCAGTTCTCATATAAAAATAGGCAATTTTTTTTCTCCGCTGATTGACTATGCCCAGGCTGATTTGCTTATAGGGCTTGACAGGGATGAAGCTATTTTAAATTTACCTTGTCTTAAAAAGAAGGGTAAAATTGTGGCAAATGCTGATGAATTTCCGGAAATCGATGTAGAAAAATATATAATTAATGCCAAAAAATTAGTTGAAGAAGGAATATTTGAAATTAAAGGATTAAATGTTTTTATGCTTGGAATTACACTTGTAAAAGATAAAAATTTTCCTTTCAATACAGATGAGATTAAGGAAGCAATCAAAGAAATAAACCCTAAATTTGCAAAAGCAAATTTTGAAATCCTGGATAAAGCAATAAATTACGCAAAGGAAATTAAATGATTTACAATAAAATAGAAAGTGCAAGCAGGGAAGAAATAGAAAAACTTCAGTTAAAAAGATTAAAAAATGTTTTAAAAAGAGTTTATCATTTGAGCCCTTTTTATAAAGAAAAATTTAAAGAGCTTCATATGACTCCGGATGATGTCAATACATTAAAAGACATAGAAAAACTTCCATTTACAAAAAAACAGGATTTAAGAGATAATTATCCGTTTGGCCTTTTTACAATTCCCTTAAGTGAAGTAGTAAGAATTCACAGTTCAAGCGGAACAACCGGAAAACCTACGGTAGTTGGATACAGCGCACATGATATGGATATATGGAACGAAGTTATAACGAGAATTTATGCCATGGGTGAAGTAACAAGTAAAGATATTGTGCATAACGCATATGGCTACGGTCTTTTTACGGGAGGGCTTGGATTTCATGAGGCGGCACAAAAAATCGGAGCTGCCGTAGTTCCTGCAAGTGGCGGATTCACAGATAGACAGCTTATGCTTATGCGCGATTTCGGAGCTACTGTTTTACTTGCAACTCCAAGTTTTGCACTTCATTTGGCGGAAATTGCAAGAAGGGAAGGGCCTGATTTTAGAAAAGATTATAAATTAAGAGTAGGATTTTTCGGGGCTGAGCCTACAAGCGAAGGGTTAAGACAGGAAGTTGCCAAAGCGTGGGATATAGAATATATTGAGGTTTACGGTTTAAGTGAAATTATAGGACCGGGAGTTGCAGGCAGCTGTAATAAAGGAACAGGACTTCATATAAATGAAGATCATTTTTATCCGGAAATTATTAACCCGGCAACAGGCGAAGTATTGCCTGAAGGAGAAGAGGGGGAACTTGTAATTACTACTCTTACAAAACAGGCGCTGCCGATTATCAGATACAGAACGGGAGATATTACAAGATTGAATAGAGCTCCTTGCGCATGTGGCAGGACATTTGTAAGAATGGAAAGTGTAAAAGGCAGGGCGGACGATATGCTTATTATTAACGGAGTAAATGTATATCCGTCACAAATAGAACACGTTATTGCAAATTATGACGATGTCAGTTTGAATTATCAGATAGTTGCCGAAAAAAAAGGTTATTTGGATAAACTTGAAATTATTATCGAAATCGATGAAAACGTATCTTTCAATGAACAAAATATAAAAAGAATTGTAAAAGAGCTTAAACATCAGTTTTTAAACAATCTTTATATTAATGCAAAAATCGAATTGGTTAAACCCTATACTATTGAAAGAAGTATGGGAAAAGCAAAAAGAATAATAGATAAAAGAAAATAATTATTTTTTCAAAATTTCTTTTATTTCCTCAAAAATTTTTCTAATTTCTTTGTTCTTTGCCTTATTTTCAAAATTATTTGCGGTTTTTATATAAAATTTAATTTCTTTTGGCGGTTTTTGTGGAGGAATATATTTGTAATCAATAAAAAGTTTTTGGGGATTAATTTCTTTACATATATTATGATTATGCATAATTTTAATAATGGAAAAAATTTCCTCTCTTTTTAGCATAAGTTCTTGTTTAATTGCCGGATGTGATACTTTTAAATACAAAAGATTACCTTTATACTGAATTGATGTAATAAATTTTTTGTATTTTGGTGGCATTAGTGATATAATTTTTTTCAAACAACGGTGAATTTTTATTTTATCTTTAAAAGGTTCTAAAAGATGCGCTATTATTTCATTAGATTTTTTCATATTGTAATTATATCTTTTTTTTTCTTTGGATGCGGATATAAAGCACCTCCCAAATGGCAAGATAAAAAGCAAGATATAAATGCAACTGATTTAAAAGTTTTAGATATAAATTCAACACTTAAAGTAAAGGTAGGAGTGAAATGAAATTTGATGTTGTAATAATAGGAAGCGGCTTGGCTGCAATTTGGAGCGCCAGGTTTTTAAACGAACATGGTTTTTCCACATTAATAGTTACAAAAAATGAAGCATGGGATTGTAATTCTTTTTATGCTCAAGGTGGAGTAACAATGGCAAATGATGAAAAAGATATGCCTTCGCATATTGAAGATACGCTTAAAGCCGGTAGTTTTCATAACAAAAAAGAGGCTGTAGAAATTTTGAGTAAATCATCTTTAACATTAAGACACGAGCTTGCTTTGTATGGATTTAATTTTGCTCCAACAGCCACCAAAGAAGCCGCTCATTCGGTAGCAAGGGTATATCATGCGGGCGGTGATGCAACAGGCAGGGAAATACACAGATTTTTATTCAAAAAAGATAAAAGCTGGTTTATTGACGAATCAACAGTGTTTGATATTTTAACAGATAACAATATTGCTTACGGTGTCAGTATTTTGCACAAAAATAAAAAATTTAATATTTATGCTGATAATATTATTATTGCCAGCGGAGGGATAGGCGCTTTATATAAATACGATACCAACGCCAGAACAATTGCCGGGGAAATGCAGGGTATTGCTGTTGAAAAAGGGATAAAACTTAAAGATATGGAAATGACCCAGTTTCATCCGACTGTATTTATTGAAATGAATTTTTCCCAAAAATTGCTTCTTACGGAAGCTATGAGAGGAGAGGGCGCACATATTATTGATGAAAATAAAAACAGATTTGTTTTTGAATATGATAAAAGAGGTGAACTTGCCAGCAGAGATATTGTAAGCAGAGCTATTTTTATGCATCAGCAAAAAGGGCATAAAGCTTTTTTGGATGTAAGTATGTTTGATGAAGAGTATTTTAAAAACAGATTTCCGACAATTTTTACCAAACTTAGAGATTATGATATTAATGTTCCGTTTGAACCTATTCCTATTTCGCCTGCTTTTCATTATATGATGGGTGGAATTGAAGTTGGTTTAGATTCAAAGGTTTTAGGATTTGAAAATTTATATGCTGTTGGTGAAGTCGCCAATACAGGAGTTCACGGTGCCAATAGACTTGCCAGTAATTCTACGCTTGAATGCTTTATATTCGGACAAAGAGCGGCAGCTGATATTATTAATAATAATTTTAAAACCGATGATTTAAAATTCAACATAAATACTGAAGAGTTGTTTAAACAGGATGATAAAAAGTATAAAAATTTATTAAGGGAACAAATGTGGAAAAACGTTGGTATAATTCGAACTAAAAACGGATTAACAGAAGCCTATAATTATATAGAAAATGCTATTCCGAAACTTGGAAGAATGGCTAAACTTAGATTTTTAACGGCAAAAAAAATTGTTCAAAGTGCACTTGAAAGAAAAGAATCCCTCGGTGCACATTTTAGAAAGGATTAAAATGGAGCATACAGTTAATTTAACGCATACATGGGTCGGTTGGTGTGTGCTTATTGTATTTATAGGAGGGTATGCTTTAATTGCCACAGAAGAAAAATGGGATATGAATAAAGCCAAACCTGCACTTTTTATGGGAACCTTTTCTTTTATATTAATCGGTATTTATTATTATTTGAATTCATTGAATATTGCTCCACTGCATCATGCACTTAAAGAACTTATTGAAGAAATTGCGGAAATTTTCTTTTTCTTATATGTTGCTATGACATATATAGAGAGTTTAATAGAAAGAGGGGTTTTTGATGCTCTTAGATATAGGTTAATTTCCCATGGGTATAGTTATAAAAAACTTTTTTGGATTACCGGAAGTTTGGCGTTTTGGATAAGTCCTGTCGCGGATAATTTAACAACCGCCCTTATTCTTTCTACTGTTTTATATACTATTGATAGTAAAAATACAAAATTTTTAGTTCCGGGTGCTATAAATATTGTTGTTGCGGCTAATGCAGGCGGTGCATGGTCTCCTTTTGGAGATATTACAACTCTTATGGCCTGGGCATCGGGTAAAGGAGACATTGTTGATTTTATTGCATTATTTCCGGCAGCTTTTTTAGGTTGGCTTTTAACAGCTTGGCTACTTAGTTTATTCGTGCCAAAAGGAGAACCTCATTTTGACACTTTGACTACTCCTAAAGGAGAAATTAAAAAAGGCGGTAAAGTAGTAATATTCTTAGGATTTTTTACTATTTTTATAGCAGTATTTGGTCATCTTGTAATGCATTATCCTGCAATGTGGGGAATGATGTTTGGGCTTTCACTGCTTCAACTTTATTCATATTATCATAAAAAACATTTTAATGAGACTTTAAATGTTTTTATTAATATGTCAAAAATAGAAAATGATACTTTGATTTTTTTCTTTGGAATATTAAGTGCAGTAGGAGCTTTATCATTTTTAGGATGGCTTGTATATGTGGTTTATATGTATGATGCATTAGGCGATACTTGGGCTAATGTCGGCGTAGGATTTATAAGTTCAATTATAGACAATGTTCCTGTAATGGCGGCTATTTTAAAAGCAAATCCTAATATGGGACATGATCAATGGATGCTTGTTGTAATGACTGCAGGAATAGGTGGTAGTTTAATCAGTTTCGGAAGTGCCGCAGGCGTGGGTGTAATGGGAAGAATGAGAGGAATTTATACATTTAATTCTCATATGAAATACGGCTGGACAGTTTTGGCAGGATATATTTTAAGTATTGCTATCTGGTATGTTCAATTTGAAATTATAGGTCTTTACTGAGAAAATTAAAATAAAAAGGAAGTTTATGCAAGTTGAAATTTTAATACTTGATTTTGGAAGTCAATATACACAGTTAATTGCAAGAAGACTCAGAGAAGAGGGCATATACAGTGAAATTGTACCTTTTTATGAGGGATTGAAAATTGCTTCCGAAAAAAAACCAAAAGGAATAATTTTTAGCGGTGGACCTGCAAGTGTTTATGATGAAAATGCATATAAAGTAAATAATGAAATATATGATTTAAATATTCCTATTTTGGGTATTTGTTATGGAATGCAGCTTATTACTGTTGATTTTGGCGGAGAAGTTATGCGTGCTCATCATCATGAATATGGAAAAGCTGAACTTTTTATTGATGATTCTCATAAAATATTTAAAAATATAAATAATTCTACGACTGTATGGATGAGTCATTCTGACAGAGTTGAAAAATTACCTAACGGTTTTAAAAGAATTGCACATACATATAATGCTCCTTATGCTGCAATTGTAAATGATGAAAAAAATATTTATGCTCTTCAATTCCATCCAGAAGTAACACACAGTAAAGACGGTGCAAAAATTTTAAAAAATTTTGCAAGGGAAGTTTGCGGTGTTAAAGCAAAATGGAATATGGCATATTTTGCGAAAGAACAAATTAAAAAAATAAAAGAAAAGGCAGGAAAAGATAAAGTAATTTGTGCACTAAGCGGCGGAGTGGACAGTTCGGTTACGGCTGCTCTTTTATATGAGGCAATAGGTAATAACTTAATTCCTATTTTTGTAGATACCGGACTTCTTAGAAAAAACGAAAAGGAAGAAGTGGAACATGCGTTTAAAAACGTTTTACATGTGCCGCTTATTACGATAGATGCAAGTGAAAAATTTTTGGGAAGATTAAACGGTATAAGCGATCCGGAAAAGAAAAGAAAAATTATCGGCCATACTTTTATTGAGGTATTTGAAAATCAAGCAAAAAAATATCAAGATGTGAAATTTTTGGCACAAGGAACTTTATATCCTGACGTAATAGAAAGTGTAAGTGTGAAAGGACCCAGCAAGACAATAAAATCTCATCATAATGTCGGTGGACTTCCGGAAAAAATGAAATTTAAATTAATTGAGCCGTTAAGAGAGCTTTTTAAAGATGAAGTCAGGAAATTGGGTCTTGAACTTGGACTTCCAAAAGATCTTGTATATCGTCATCCTTTCCCGGGTCCCGGACTTGCTATTAGAATAATGGGTGAAGTAAATAAAGAAGCTTTATATACATTAAGAGAAGCTGATTCTATTCTTATTAGTGAGCTTAAGGCATGGGATCTTTATAATAAAATATGGCAGGCATTTGCAGTGCTCTTAAATGTTCGAAGCGTAGGTGTTATGGGAGATAATAGAACATATGATAATACAATCGCTATTAGATGTGTAAGCTCTACCGACGGAATGACTGCCACATTTAGTCGTTTACCTCATGAATTTCTTGAAAAAGTTTCAACAAGAATTATTAATGAGGTTGACGGAATCAATAGAATTGTATATGATGTTTCCAGCAAACCCCCTGCAACAATCGAATGGGAATGATTCATATTTATCTTTTAACTGATGAAAAATATAATGGAGTAAAAAATTATCCTGTAATTAAAATTAATTTTTTAACTCCCTCTGTTTCTTTTGAAAATATTGATTATTTAATGTTTACTTCAAAAAACGGGGTTAGGGCAATAGAAAAAATTAATAAAGAATGGAAAAGATTACCGTCTTTTGTTATTGGAAAATCAACTGCTAAAGAAATTTATAAGTTTGGGGGAAAAGTAAAATTTATATCGAAAAAAGCATATGGAGATGAATTTGCAAAAGAGATAATATCAAATTTTCATAATAAAAGTTTTCTTTTTTTCAGAGCTAAAAAAATTATTTCTCCTATAAGAGAAATTTTTAAAAAATCTTCCAATAAACTAATAGAAAAAATAGTTTATAAAACAATTTGTAATAAACCAAGTATAAATTTTTTAAAACCTTCGGTTGTGATTTTTACTTCACCTTCCACTGTCAAATGTTTTTCTAAAAATCAGTCTTTTAATAACATTATTCCAATTGCAATAGGAATAAAAACAAAACAAACATTGGAAAAATTCAATATTAAAAATGTTTTAATTCCAAAAGTTACTTTAATTTCAGAATGTATAAAACTTGCTAAAAGCCTTAAATTTTAGTAAAATATACATAGTAAAGATTATTCTAATATTGAATATTAATAATCAAAAAAGTTGATTAACTTTTACTAAAAATGTGATATAATTTTAATACCTGGGAGGTGCGCTACCCGCATATTTTGGGGCCCTACAATGACTTTGTAGAGGATATATGTAGTAATCGGGGTGTGTGGCAATATGGCTTTGCCCCTAAACCGATTCTCTCATCCTCATTTGTGACTCACGGGAGTCCAAAGTCACTGCGTGAACGCCTTCCCGGGCTAATTATTAATAATATTATTTATTTTTTTAATATTTTCATACCGTTTGGAAAATTTTACCTTAAATTTATCTAAATTGTTTAAAAATTTATAAATCGAAATGTTTTTTTTAAATTCCACCCCGATAAATTTTCCCAAATCA
>CAYPHV010000028.1:0-15612 GCA_964410645.1 uncultured Nautiliales bacterium | reverse complement strand
AGAGGAAGCAGTAGAGGCAGAAGAGGTTAATTTATTTCTTTTGTCTTACTTTTTTGAAAATATGTGTATCTAATACAATACAACTGAAAATTCCCTTAAAAACTTTGATATCATTTAACATTCCAATTACTTCAACTTCAACTTTTCTTTTTTCTTTCATTAAAATTTTGCCGGTAAATTCAACGCTTTCGCCGACTTTTATAGGTGCCATAAATTCACATCCGGTTGCTTTTACAAGTACAACATAAGGTTCATTTACACTTGCCATTGCACAAAAATCCGCCGCTGAAAATGTAAATCCTCCGTGAATCAGCCCTTCATCATCAACAGCCATATCCTGTGTTGTTTCAAGAATTACTTTTGCACCTGTTTCCGTGATTTCTACCAATCTTCCGAATTTTTGATTATATTTTAAATGTGTGTTAAGTTCTTGATTTTTCATTTACACTCCTAATTTTTTAATAATTTTATCTAAATCTGTTTGTAAAAATAAAGGATTATATTTTTTCATAAACGGATGGGATATTTTAAAATAACTTTTGTCAAACAGGTTAACTGCCCATATAAACGGGATATTCATATTTTCAAGAAAATATTTATTAAGTAAAAAATCATTTATCATTCCAAGTCTGCTTTTTATAATTAAAAATAGTTTTGCATCAAAATATGTTATAAAATCAACCATTTTGAAATTTTTATTTACCGGTACAAGCAGTCCTCCCGCTCCTTCAATAAGTAAAATATCGCAAAGGGGCTTTATTTTTTGATATGCAAGATTTATTTTTTTAAATTCTACTTTTCCGGCTACAACGGGGGCTGCTGGTAACTTTAACTGCACCGGGACTATATCGTTTAATGTAAGTTTTGAAAGAAGTGGATTGTATTTTTTTGCTTTTTCAAAGAGTTTTTGACCGTCCGGCGGCATATGCGTAACCCCTGTTTCAATAGGTTTAAATACTCCTACTTTGTATCCTTTGTTGCTTAAAACTTCGATTAATTTAAGTGTTGCATATGTTTTTCCGCATTCTGTGTTGTTGCCTGAGATAAAAATGTTCATAATTGTTTACCTTTGAATATAACTTTTGTATCCGTTAATGGAATGAAAAACTATTTTATTGTATTTTTCGGCATATATTTTTATGAGAAGTTTTTGGAGAGTGGGTTCAATGCTCGGTATAAACCATGCATCGTTGGTGAGCGCTACAATATATTTTTCTTTTAAAGTATATAATTTTTCTATTGTGGCTTCATAACATATGGCGTTTATAAATTTATAGTCTTTAATTTTGAATATTCCGAAATGTTTTGAAGTATGGTAATCGCTTGCGTTGCCAAAGAATAGTCTGTCAATTTCTTTTTTAAAAAAAGGCAGTGGAATATACTCTCCAAAAGGCACTAAAATATGTTTGTCTAAAACAGTAACTTTTCCATTTTCAAATATATAGGTTGAATTGTAAAATTTTTTATTTTTATAATGAAGCGCTCCGGTTATTATTGTAATATCTGCAGATAATTTTTTAAGTTTTGTCAATAAACCGGGATACAGATTTAAAAACACGGGAAAAGCGCTTTCGGGCAAAATTATCGCATTATATTTTCCTATTGAATTTTGAATATATTGAAAATTGTCTTTTATTTCAAATGGAATATAACTTTTTTTCCATTTTTTATTCTGGGGTATGTTTGTTGATATTAAATTGATTTTTAAATTTGGCATTTTAGGGGGATTTGGATGATAAAAACAACTTGCGATTATTAAAATTATTCCAATAATAAATTTTTTATCAATAAAATAAACGCCCAGCATAAATAGTAAAAAGAGCGGTTTTTTGGGATATATAAAGCTGTTTACTATTAATATTTCCGGTTTTAGCCAGTCAAATGTAAACGGATGGATAAAATCAAATAAAAAAACAAAGATAAAGACCCATATTATTTCGTAATATTTTTTTGGGAATTTGTTTACAATCCATTCTATGAACCAGAAAATAAGCCCGTATCCTGTGCCAATTCCTAAAATTACCAGGGGAATCATCCAGGAAAGATTATAATACCTGAAACTGAGCCCTATCCAGTAGAACCATAAAATTCCTGTTAAAAATCCGGTTAAGAATCTGTTTTGTTTTTTAATAAAAAAATATCCGCCTGTTATCGCTATAACAGTAAATAAAATTTTTCCAGGGAAATTCGGACGAATAAATACCGACAAATAAATAGGAGCGGAAAAAAAGATTGCAGTAATAATAGAAATTATGTTAAAATATCGCTTAAAAAAGGATTGATATGAATTTTTTATATGCTGCGGGAAATAGTGCTGGGCAATCAGGAATTTTGGCATCTTTATTACCTCTTATTATTTTATTTGTAATATTTTATCTGCTTGTAATTTTACCACAACAAAAACAGGCTAAAAAACATAAACAAATGGTGGAAGATCTTAAAAAAGGCGATAAAATTGTTACAACAGGCGGGATTTTTGGTGAAGTTATAAGAAGCGAACCTGAAGATATAGCTATAAGAATAGCAAAAGATGTTGAAATAAGAATTGACAAAGTGGCTGTGGCGAGAAAGCTAAATGATGAAAAAGCTTAATTATAGACTTGTAATTTTTCTTATTGCGACTATTTTTGGAATAGTATTTACTGTGCCTTCATTTTTGGGTAAAAATCCAAAAGTAAATTTGGGTCTTGATTTACAAGGCGGTATCCATTTGGTTTTGGGTGTGAAAAGCAGCGAAGCTATTAAAAATAAAATTAAGACAATTGCCTCCACAATCAAATATGTTACTGATAAAAATGAATTGTTTATAGATAATCTGCATTATATAAAAAACGGACTTAAATTTGAATTAATAGATAAAGACGATGCTCCCAAATTGGACGAAAAAATAAAAAAACTTCTGGGGGTTCAGATTAAAAAAGAGCCTAAAAATGGAAGCATTATTTATACAATCGTTTTAACAAAAACAGAGATTGCAAAAACCAAAACCGATGCCATTAAACAGGCGATTCAGACAATCAGAAGCAGGCTTGACGCTTTCGGTTTGGCGGAACCTAATGTAACGCAACAGGGAAAAGATAAAATAGTTGTAGAACTTCCTGGTATAAAAACCGAGAGAGAAAAAAATAATATCAAAAAACTTATTTCAAGTGCGGCTCATTTGGAATTGTATCTTGTAGACGAAGAGCATAAAATAATTAATCCTGCCGCCGCTGCAAAATATGGAGATATAATACTTCCTGACAAAACTCATCCTGAGCATAAATGGCTTTTAAAAACTCCGCCTGTGCTTGATGGAAGTATGATTACCAATGCGACTGTAGGATTTACTCAAAAAACCAACCAGCCTGCTATTTTCTTTACATTGAATTCTCAGGGTGCGGCAATTTTTGGAGACGTAACAGGAAAAAATGTAGGAAAGGAATTGGCTATTGTAGTTGATAACAGAGTATATTCCGCTCCTGTAATTCAAGAAAGAATCGGAGGGGGAAATGGTCAAATTACTGTAGGAAGTACCGATGAGGCCCATATTTTGGCCATTGCTTTAAGAAGCGGTTCTCTTCCGGCGCCTGTAGTTTTACTTGAACAAAGAAGCGTTGGGGCGTCTCTTGGTGCAGACAGTATCAGAAAATCTATGATTGCGCTTGTAAGCGGTTTTGTGATAGTGGTAATTTTTATGGTTTGGTATTACGGAGTTTCAGGAATAATAGCTGATATTGCCTTAGTTGCAAATCTTTTTTTGATCATTGCGATTATGGCGCTTTTCGGCGCTACTTTGACGCTTCCCGGAATGGCGGGTATAGTCCTTACAGTTGGTATGAGTGTTGATGCCAATGTTATTATTAACGAACGAGTAAGAGAGCTTGTACGCGATGGCAAAAATATAAAAAATGCTATTGAAGGCGGATATAAAAATGCTATGAGTGCTATTTTGGATGCGAATATTACTACTTTAATTGCGGCGGTTGCCCTTTTTACTTACGGAACAGGAACGATCAAAGGTTTTGCAATAACAATGTCAATCGGTATTTTGGTCAGTATGCTAACAGCGATTCTCGGGACACACGGTATTTGGATATATTTGTTTGCAATAGGTAAAAAAATAACGCCAAAATCATTTGGAATGAAGGTTTAAAATGGAACTATTCAGTCAGAATAAAATTTATAATTTTATGAGTAAAAGAAATTTATTTATTTCTATATCTCTTATTTTAATAGTGTTAGGCTTATTTTCAATCTTTACAAAAGGATTTAACTGGGGTATTGATTTTAAAGGCGGTATCGAGGTTCAGGTAAGATTTGCAAAGCCTACTCCGATTTCCGATGTAAGAAAATATATTTCCAAAAAATTTGAAGATGCGAGTATTACTACTTTTGGAGCTCCGAATGAATTATTGATAAGGTTTAGTGCTAATAAAGTAAGTTCGGATGTTCAAAAAGATTTGGGAAATGAAATAAAAAAACTTCTTTCGCCTATTGGAAAAGTGCAGATTAGAAGAGTTGATATTGTAGGGGCAAAAGTAGGCAACGAACTTCGTGATAAAGGAATTGAGGCTTTTATTTTTGCAATAATAGGTATTTTGATATATGTGGCATTCAGATTTGAATGGAGATTTGCGCTTGCAAGTGTTTTAGCTCTTTTTCATGATACTATTATTTCTCTCGGGGCTGTCAGTTTGTTTCATGTAGAAACAAATCTTGATGTCTTAGCGGCGATTCTTACACTGATGGGGTATTCTTTAAATGATACTATTGTTGTATTTGATAGAATAAGAGAACAGGTTGTTTCTACCAAGGTGGATAATTTGGCTTCTCTCATTAACGAGGCTGTTTCAAAAACATTAAGCAGAACGGTTTTAAGTTCACTAACTACTTTTTTTGTTGTTTTAACTCTGTTTTTATTCGGCGGAGAAATTATAAGACCGTTTAGCTTTACGCTTTTAGTAGGTATTATTGCCGGAACATATTCTTCAATTTTTATAGCTTCACCTTTGCTTATTTGGCTTGGTTTTAGAATAGATGATTACAGAAAAAGATTAATCGAAAAAGAGAAAAAAAGAAGAGCTAAAGAAAAGATGCGTCAAATGTATCAGGGCGGAGTTATATAGGTCAAATGTAACAGGATATTTGTATGAATAATAATTTTATTGTGCTTTTACAGCTAATATTGTTTAATCATTTTAAGCTTTATTGAAACAGCTAAATCAAAAAATATGGATTGGGAATAAATGTAAAAAGAATAAAGGAGAATTAATGCAATATAATCCATCTGAAATTGAACTAAAATGGCAAAAAATATGGGATGAAAATAAATCGTTTGAGCCGAAAGAAGACAAAACTCTTCCCAAAAAATATATTCTTAGTATGTTCCCTTACCCCAGCGGCAGAATTCATATGGGGCATGTAAGAAATTATACAATAGGCGATACGTTTGCCAGATATTACAGGAAAGAAGGTTTTAATGTTCTTCATCCGATTGGCTGGGACAGTTTTGGAATGCCGGCTGAAAACGCAGCTATAAAACATAAAGTCCATCCTAAAAAATGGACTTATGAAAATATTGATTATATGAGAAAAGAGTTGCATAGACTGGGTCTTTCTTTTAGTAAAGAGAGAGAATTTGCCACAAGCGACCCTGAATATACGAGATGGGAACAGGAATTTATCATTAAGATGTTTGAAAACGGTTTGCTTGAAAGAAGAACGCAAAAAATAAACTGGTGCGAAACTTGTCATACCGTTTTGGCAAATGAACAGGTTATTGACGGGAAATGCTGGAGATGTGATAATCCGGTTGAAATAAAAGAGCTTCCCGGATGGTATATCAAAATTACCAAATATGCGCAGAGACTTCTTGATGATATGAAAAAAATAAAAAACGGATGGCCTAAGAGGGTGCTTACTATGCAGACAAACTGGATAGGCAGGTCCGTAGGGCTTAAGCTTAAATTTTCTCTTTCCGAAGAAAGCAAAGCAAAATTAAATAATAAATTTGACGGATTTGAAGTGTTTACCACCAGGCCTGATACCGTTTATGGAATCACATATTCCGCTCTTGCACCGGAACATCCGATAGTAGATTATATGCTTGAAAATAATTTATTGGATACTAAAACGACAAAGAAAGTAAAAAGTATAAGAAGTTTTTTAGTAAAAGACAGACAGGCTATGGAAAAAGAAGGCTGCTATCTCGGAATCGATGTTATTCATCCTTTAACAGGAAAAAAAATTCCGGTATGGCTTGCCAATTTTGTTTTGGTTGAATACGGAAGCGGAGCTGTTATGGCGGTTCCCGCTCATGATGAGAGAGATTTTGATTTTGCCAGTAAATATAAACTTCCGCTTAAGTGGGTTATTAAACCTGAAAATGAAAAAATAGATACAACAAAAGCTTATACAAAAGACGGTGTTTTGATTGACAGTGAAGAGTTTAGCGGTATGAAAAACAGTGCTGCTAAATCCGCAATTGTTAAAAAATTTGAAGAACTTGGAATAGGAAAAAAAGAGATTAATTACAAACTCAGAGATTGGGGAATAAGCCGTCAAAGATACTGGGGAGCGCCGCTTCCGTTTGTTAAATGTCCGAAATGCGGTATTGTTCCGGAAAAAATTGAAAATCTTCCTATTACCCTGCCTTTGGACGTGGAAATTACCGGAAGTGGAAATCCTCTTGAAACCCATCCTACCTGGAAATATACAAAATGTCCTGTTTGCGGAGGTGACGCTATTCGTGAAACAGATACGATGGATACATTTGTAGAAAGCAGCTGGTATCAGTTTAGATATGTAAGTGATTTTCATAAGCATAAAAATGTACCGTTTGTAAAAGAAGATGAAAAATATTGGATGAGTGTTGATCAATATGTCGGCGGAATAGAACACGCTATTTTGCATCTTTTGTATGCCAGATTTTTTACAAAGGCTCTTAAAGATTTGGGATATGTGAGTGTTGATGAACCGTTTGCGAGACTTTTAACACAGGGAATGGTTCTTAAAGAAGGCACGAAAATGTCTAAATCAAAAGGAAACGTGGTTGACCCGGATGATATTATAGATGCATACGGAGCCGATACGGCAAGATTGTTTATGCTTTTTGCAGCGCCGCCCGAAGCAGAGCTTGAATGGAGCGACAGCGGAGTCGAGGGTGCTTATAAATTTTTAGGCAGAATGTATCAAAATGCCAAAAAATGTTATAAAACAGATAAAAAGCCCGAAATCAGAGGCTCTCTTAAAAAGAACGAAAAAGAGGCAAGAAGAAAAGTATATGAAACATTAAAAAAAGCAAAAGAAACATATGAAAAAACGTTTGCTTTTAATACATTAATCGCAAGCGCCATGGAAAGTTTTAACGCACTTAACAAAATTGACAATAAAGATATTTATACAGAAGGATATTGGGTGCTTATGTATGTGCTTGAGCCTATTGTTCCCCATATAACAAGTGAAATAAGCTATAGATTATTTAATTTAAATAATTTTAAAAGTCAGAAAATCGACACTCAGGCGTTGAAAAAAGACGAAATTATTTATCCTGTAAGCATTAACGGTAAAAGAAGGGCTGAAATTACAGTTGATATAAATGCAGATAAAGAACAGATTTTGGAAGCGGCTAAATCCGTAGTTCAAAAATACATAAAAGGTAAGACAATTTTAAAAGAAATATTTGTTCCTAAAAGAATGATTAATTTTGTAATTAAAGGATAGGCCATTAAAAAATTTTTCTTTTTTTTAATTTTTAGTATGTTGCTTTTTGTTTTTTCTGGATGCGGATATAAACCAAGCAGTGCATATCAGGAAAAAATTACAGGCAATAATATTAAAGTTGTGGTTAATATAGACGTTGAAAATCCAAGGGAAACTATTTTTTTAAAAGACGCCATAAATGACGCGGTGTATTCTTCTTTGGGCAAAGATATATGCCATAGCAACTGCGACAGCACTATGATTATTAATCCTGACAGCTCAACGCTTGAAATTTTAGATTATGATAAAAACGGTTATCCTGTTTTATACAGAAGTGAAGTTGTTTTAAATATTACAGTGATAGATAAAAACGGTAAAAAAAGAAATTACAGCGCAGAAGGGACATATGATTTTAGAATTCAATCCAACAGTATAGTGGATGATGAAACAAGGCTTAATGCATATAAAAATGCCAGTATTAACGCTTTGAATAAATTCTTTGCCCTGCTTGCCAAAGACGGGGCTTCAATATGAATTTAAAAGAAATTTCAAAAGAAACACTTCTTTGTTTCAAGGGCAAAAATTATGTTTTCACTCCGGGAGAATATGAAAAAGTTTTTTGTGAAGTGGCAAAAAAACATAATATTTTAATAGATGAATGTAATAAAATAGTAAAATATTTGGCAAAACTGGATAAAAAATATCAGGTTATTGCCAAAAATTATAACATAAGAAATATCGATGAACTGGTTGTTTTTCTTATTAATTATTTAAACAGGGAAAATACGCAAAAAGAAAAAGAAAATTTGGAAAATCTGTTTTTATATACAAAAAGGGCGCTTGATGTTATTGCAGTTTTGCCTATAAGCGTTTCTAAAAAAATGGCGATAAAGCATCTTGATTTTTTAAAACCTTATCTTAAAAATACGGAGTGGGAAAAGTTAAGAAGCGAATGGATAGAATTTTTGGATTCTTTTGATGATTCGATAATAAAAAAAGGAGCAACGGCAGCCGGAGTAAGTTCCGGCGATGCACTGGAAATAATAGAGGCTTTGATTAGTAAGCTTCAAAATAATGACATAGATTTATCTCATTTGGTGGACGCAATAATTTATACCCTTTCTCCAAGTTACGCTCCGTTTATGTCAGATGAAATAGTAATTTTAAAAAAGCAGCTCACAAGTAATCCTAATATTATTTTAACACAGGCTTTTGCTGATGATTTAATGTTTTTGACTAATAAAAGAATTAAACTTGACAAAAAAAAGCTTAAAATAAAAATAAAAGATTTAGACAGAATAGCTGAAAGGCTGTCTATCAAAATCTTGAAAATACTAAAGCAAAGTGATGATTCTTCAAATAAAATTAAAAATATTAAAACAGAGCTTCAAAACTGGAGAAAAGATGATGAGGAAAATTTTGAAACAATAAAAGAGAAATTATTGATAATAGCTAATTCTTTAGATGAAGAAATTGATGATTTTGCAAAAGACATGAAAAAAGAAAACGAAGAAACAGAATATTTGAAAACAAAAATCAATGTATTGGAAAAAAAGGTTAAAAAGCTTTGTAAAGAAGTTAAAACAGATTTTTTAACAAATATTGCCAATAAAAAAGCTTTGGAAGATGAATTAAAAAAACAGGAAAGTGCATACAAAAGATATAAAAACAATTATTCTTTGGTATTTTTTGATATAGATCATTTTAAAAATATAAACGATACATACGGGCATGACGCTGGGGATGTTATTTTACAAACACTGGGTCTTTTGTTTAGAAGATATGCAAGAGATATAGATATGATAGGAAGATTTGGAGGAGAAGAATTCGTGGCAATTTTGCCAAATACGTTAAAAAGCGGGGCATATCAGTTCGCAGAGAAATTAAGACAAATTATTCAAAAAACAAAATTTATGTATAAAAATACAAGGATTAACGTAACTGTATCGGCGGGAGTTTCCGAAAGAAGCGAAGTGGATTCGGATGTTAAGCTTTTAAAAAAAGCGGATGTAAGACTTTATTCGGCTAAAAAAAACGGGAGAAACAGAGTGTGCATGGATGATAAATTAGAAGAATGAAAAGCAAAAAGAATGAAAAGTAAAACATTAAAAGAATTTTTAAATAAAAAACCTCTTTTTTATAAAGAAATCGATTTGAAAAGAATGCCTAAAACATATGAATTGATAAAAAATAAAATAAATTTAAATCCTGTTATTCATATAATAGGTACCAACGGAAAAGGAAGTACAGGCAGGTTTTTGGCTCACACTCTTTTAAAAAGGGGTTACAGTGTCGGGCATTATACATCTCCGCATATTTCAAAATTTAATGAAAGAATCTGGATAAACGGGCATGATATAGAAGATGAGGAATTGGAAAAAATTCACAAAAGACTGTTAAAAATGCTGCCTGAAAAAATATATAATTCTTTGAGCTATTTTGAATATGCTACATTTCTTGCGGCTTTGGCTTTTGAAGGTTTGGATTTTGTAATTTTGGAAGCCGGGCTTGGAGGGGAATTCGATGCTACCAATGTTTTTGACAAAAAAATTACATTGGTAACCACAATAGGTATTGATCATCAAAATTTTTTAGGAAATACCATTGAAGAAATAGCCGCGACAAAGCTTAATGCGATTAAGGCGCAGGCCATTATTGGCAAACAGATAAATAAAATCACTTTTCCCTCTTCAAATGCCAATTCCAGAGAAAATAAAAAAATAGATATTGTAGAATACGCCAAACAGTTAAAACCAAATGCAAAGATTTATAATTATCTGGATTTTTTCGAAAAGAAAGAAATTGAAAAATTAAAAAAAGATTTTAAATTTCCGGAATTTTTATTTAATAACTATCTGCTCGCTATGAGTTTTTTAAAAAAAGAAAATATAAATTTTAATATAAAAGATATTTCAGATATAGAACTAAAAGGCAGAATGCAGGAAATCGAAAAAAATTTATGGATTGATGTCGGACATAATCCTTTGGCGGCAAGAGAAATTGTAAAATCTTTACCAAAAAAAGTAAATTTGGTATATAATAGCTATAAAGATAAAAATTATAAAAAAATTCTCGAAATTTTAAAACCTAAAATTAATAAACTTTATTTAATTGATGTTCAAAATGAAAGAATTGAAGAGAAGCAAAAAATAAAAAATGCAGCAAACAGTCTCGGTATAAAAATAGAAGAATTTAAGGAGATAAAAAAACCTATGCTTGTTTTTGGAAGTTTTTCTGTGGCGGAAAAATTTTTAAGGAGATATATTGCACTCAAAAGTGTATGAATGTTTAAATCGAAAAAAAGTTTCAATTATAACTTCAAATTTAAAAGAAGCTACCGAAATAAACGAAGTATATAAATATTTAAATATTCCAAGTGTTGTCTTTCCGGATTTTAGAGCTGTTTTGGGAGATGATTTAAGAAGTTTCAGAAATGAAATATTTGAGCTTAATAATGCTTTGTATCAGTATTATAAACAAAAAGTATATTTTGTTTCCCCCTGCGCGGCTATACTGAAAAAATTGCCTGTAAAAAAATATTATCAGGATATGAAATTCGGGCTTGGAGATACCGTAAATCTTGAAAATCTTAAAAAAAAGCTTTTTTTCTGGGGATATGAAAATGTTGATATTGTAAGCGAAAAAGGTGAAATGAGCATAAGGGGCGATATTTTGGATATATGGCCTATTAATATGGACAGGCCTGTAAGAATTTCGTTTTTTGATGAAGAAATAGAAAATATTAGAATTTTTGACGAATCCAGCCAAAAAAGTATTGAAGAAATTGATGAATTTGTAACAATTCCCGCAATTGCCGCTTTGGAAGAAAATGAATATAAGGAAATAATGGAAAAAATTGAAAAAAGTGAATTTGCCTCTTTTTATAAAGATTTTTATTCACTTGGATTTTGGTATTTGCAAAGAGAATATATAAGCGGTTTTTGTCTGCTGCATGATTTATCGGAAGAGGTTAATGAATATCAGGAATTTCACAAAGAAATTAATCCGTATATTTTTAAAGCTGAAATTATCCCTGAAAATACCAATTGTAAAGATTTGAAAATCAAAAATATAAAAGAATTTTTGGAACTGCATAAAAATCAGACAATAGAAGTTTTGGCCAAAAATGAAGTTTTGTTAAAAGAAGCGGATATTTTCGATTATATAAAGTTAAATAAACCTTTTGTAAAATGGATAAAAAGTAAGGCCAGAATCAATATTGCCTGTAAAGAAAAAATTATTATATCTTTAAACCCGGTGGAATTTGAAAAGAAAAGAAAAACAAATTTAATTTTGGATGAGCTTAAAAAAAATGATTTTGTTGTGCATAAAACACACGGTATCGGTAAATTTAACGGCCTTAAAAAAATAGAAGTTTTAGGCAAAACAGGGGAATTTGCCCAAATTTTATATGCAAATGAAGACAAACTTCTTTTGCCTGTTGAAAATCTTGATTTAATAGACAGATATTTGGCTCCCGGAGGAGTGGTGCCTGTGCTTGACAAACTGGGTAAAGGCACTTTTGCCAAAAAATTGACAAAAATAAAAGAAAAAGTTTTTGCGATAGCGAGTGATATTATAAAACTTGCTGCAAAAAGAGAAGTTATAAAACCTAAAAAACTTAATTTTGAAGGGGTGGAAAAATTTGTACGTTTAGCCCCTTTTGTTCATACGCCTGATCAGGAAAAAGCAATTAAAGATATTTTAAGCGATTTTGAAACAAAGGTTATGGACAGACTTTTAAGCGGCGATGTAGGTTTCGGAAAAACAGAAGTTGCTATGATTGCCAGCTTTGCTGTGGCGAAATCGGCCCAGGTGGCTGTAATTGCCCCTACTACAATTTTGGTAAACCAGCATTACGAGAGTTTTAAAGAAAGATTTGCCGATTTTCCCGAAATTAAAATAGTTAAACTTGACAGATTTACATCGTCTAAAGATAAAGAAAGAATAATAGAAAAAGTAAAAAAAGGTGAAATTGATATACTTATTTCCACTCATGCCGGGCTTAATATTGGATATAAAAATTTAGGATTGGTAATAATTGACGAAGAGCATAAATTCGGTGTAAAACAAAAGGAAAAACTGAAAAAATTGGCTGAAAATGTGCATACTCTTTATATGTCCGCAACTCCTATTCCGAGAACTTTGAATATGGCACTTTCTCAGGTCAAATCTATTTCAACGCTTGAAAGCGCCCCCAAAGGCAAAAAAGAAACAAAGACATTTGTAAAAGAGTGGGATAAAAACTTAATAAAAGAAGCGGTATTCAGGGAAATCAGAAGAGGAGGGCAAATTTTTTATATTTACAACAATATTTCCTACATAGAACAAAAAAAAGCAGAACTGCAAAAAATACTTCCCAATATAAGAATACTAACTCTCCATGCAAAGCTTACGCCAAGTAAAATTGAAAAAGGTCTTATGGATTTTATAAATAAAAAATATGATTTGGCTCTTACTACAACCATAGTTGAAAGCGGGATTCATATTCCGAATGTTAATACTGTAATTGTTGAAAATGCAGATAGATTTGGAATTGCGGACTTGCATCAGATAAGAGGAAGAGTGGGGCGTGGGAAATATGAAGGGTATGCGTATTTTCTTGTAACAAATAAAGATAAATTAAGTGAAGATGCAAAAAAAAGACTTATCGCACTTGAAGAAAATTCATTTCTTGGGAGCGGACAGGTTTTAGCGCTTAAAGACCTTGAAATAAGAGGAGGGGGAAATATAATAGGCGCTGAACAATCGGGTCAGATAAAAGGGATTGGATATAATACTTATATAAAAATGTTGGAAAATACTTTGAAAGAACTGCTTGGCAAGCACTTGCAAAAAGACGTTGAGGTAAAGCTCAATATTAATGCATATATAAGTGAAAAAGTAGTAAATGAGGGCAGATTAAGATTGGATTTATATAAAAGACTTTCCCGTGCCAAAACACTTCAAAATATTTTTGATATAGAAAAAGAAATGATAGACAGGTTTGGTAAGCTGGATATACCTACCCAGAATTTTATTGAAAAGATGAAAATAAAAATTATGGCTCAACAAAAAAATATGAAATCTATTTCAAATTATGGCCAGAATATTTCTTTTATTTATGAAAACGGAGAAAAAGAAATATTAAAAGTTCCTGCAAAAGATGATGAAATTATACTTAAGTCAATTGTGAAAAGGTTGAAACAGCAATGAAAGTAATGGAATATCTAAATAAAAAAGCATTTATATTTAAAGATTTTTTAATTCTTTCGTTTTTAACCGGTATTGTTACAGGTATAATGATATCGTTATATTTATATTTATGCAGATTTTTTACTGAATTGTTATTTAGAGGCAATCCTATAGAAACTATTAGTCATCTTCCTAAAATATATGTAATGTCAGTTCCTGTTATAGCTATTTTAATAGTAAATTTGATTATTTTTTTTGATAAAAGTGTAAAAGGGTATGGTGTTGCTCAAATTGCCGATATTGTACAAAAAGATGAAGATTTTATTACATTACAAAGTTTAATTTTAAAGATAATAGCTTCTGTAATTTCACTTTCAAGCGGATTTGCAGTAGGAACAGAAGGCCCCTCAGCCGAGATAGGCGCGATGGTTGCCGTTCAAGTAGAAAAATATTTTTCTATTCCGGCAAAATTTTTAAAAGTAATTATAAGCGTCGGTGCAAGCAGCGGAATTGCCGCAGTATTTATCTCTCCTATTACAGGAATAGTGTTTGCAATTGAGAGTATTGCTTATGGATTTTTTCAAAATTATGTAATTTTTATAATGGTTGGAGCTTTAAGTTCATTTTCCATTACGGTTTTATTCTATCCCGCCATTGGGTTTTTATCCCCCAGTGGAAGATTTTTAAATTATGATTATTTATGGCTTATGGGATTATTTATTCCTTTTATGACTTTTCTAATTTATTTTTATCTTATTTTACAAGAAAGAATATTACTGCTTTTTAAATGGAAATTTTTTGAAAAATTAGGCAGATTCAGACAATTATTTTTTGCTTTAATAGGTGGAATAATTATAGGATTAATTTTGCTGATAGATCCAAGAGCGGCATTTACCGGTCATTATGTGGTCGAAAGTTTATTTAATGAATTTCAGAATATTCCGTTTAAAACTATAATATTGATTCTTTTTTTGAGAATACTGGCAACAACAATTTCAAATTATTCCAACGCTATAGGAGGAATGTTTATACCGCTCATGAGTATTGGAGCGCTTGGGGGATACGGATTTGGCGAGGCAATACAGATGTTGCATATTGCCCATATAGAACCGTATTATTTTGCGGCAATAGGTGCCGCTGTATTTATGGGTGTTTTAATGAAACTTCCCTTTACGGCTGTTGTGCTGGCACTTGAAATTACAGATGATTATAATGTAGTTTTAGCAACCGGATTTAGTGTGGCTATAATAGTTTATGTGACTAAACTAAAATTTAATCTTAAAAAGTTTAATACAATTGATATAAATTTTTCTGAGATTATGCCATTACATAAAAAATGATATAATTTCATTTCACGGAGAGTTGGCCGAGCGGTTGAAGGCGCACGCCTGGAACGCGTGTGTGGGTTTGCCCACCGTGGGTTCGAATCCCACACTCTCCGCCACAAATTTCAAACTGCTTAAAATCGATACTTTTAACGTAAATTCCAAGAATATTACCTATTGCTGTAATTTGAAAATAGATGAAAATCCTTTTCAAAACTGTTTCTAAAAGTTAATAAATTTTAGCCCCGATATTTATTATATATTTTCATGACCTCATCTTTGTTGTCTAAAAACAATTGTCCAAAGAAAGGGTTAAAGTGTTGTTCCAATTCTCCTTTGATCAAATTAAAAGCTTTTTCCACCGGCCATGCTTTTTTATATGGTCTTTCGCTTGTTAAAGCATCAAAAACATCGGCAATTGCAACAATTT
>CAYPHV010000027.1:14325-16693 GCA_964410645.1 uncultured Nautiliales bacterium | reverse complement strand
TTTATTCATATCTTAATGCATCTATTGGATTTAAATTTGCTGCTTTTCTTGCTGGAATAAATCCGAAGAATATTCCTATAAATACAGAAAATAGGGTCGCAATAATCATAATTTCTATATTAAAAACAAAATCTAAATGCATAAATTTTTCTACAAAATAGCTAATTGTTACACCCAAAATTATACCAATAATTCCTCCAATCGATGATAAAACAGATGATTCAATCAAAAATTGAGATAAAATATCATTTTTAGTAGCTCCCACAGCCATTCTTACCCCAATTTCACGAGTTCTTTCAGTAACAGAAACGAGCATTATATTCATAATTCCGATACCTCCAACAATCAAACTAATAGCTGCAACTGCTCCTAGCGTTAAGGTTAGAGTTGAAGCTATTTTTTGAAGTGTATGTAAAAGTGCGGTTAAATCTCGTATTGAGAAGTTATCTTCTTCACCTTTTTTAATTTCTCTAATTTGTCTTAAAATTTTTGCTATTTGTGCTTTTGCAAGTTTTAATGGAATATCTTTTTTTACACTTGCTACCATTAAATTTACTTTGTTACTTCCTGTAAATCTTCTTTGAACAAATTTAATAGGAGCAAATATTACATCATCTTGGTCTCTTCCGAATGTATCAGCACCTTTTGGCTTCAAAACTCCTACAATTTCACAAGAAAATTTATTTAAATTTATAATTTTTCCAATAGCATTTTTATTAACAAAAAGTTTATCATAAACAGTCTGTCCGATTATACACTTGTTTTTCCCACCGCTTAAATCACTTTTACTAAAAAGCTCTCCATTTTTTAGATGATAATCGTTAATTATAAAAAAGTCATTATTTATTCCTCTTAGCATAGTTGAATAGTTTCTATTTTTGTATATTGAAAGTACACCAACTGTTTCAAGTGGTGAAATAGCGTCTATTGTATAAATAGATTTTTTTAAGATAGTAACATCTTTTAGATCAAACAAAGGTGCATTATGAGTCCTTCCACCTGCTCCTTTAATTTGTCCGGGGATTATAAATAGATTATTACTTCCAAGTTTGCTAATACTTCCTGTAATTGTTTTAGAGGCGCTTTTCCCGATATTTACCATAGCTACAACGGATGCGATTCCAATTATAATTCCAAGGGCGGTAAGAAGGGAGCGGAATATATTTCTTTTTATTTCTGCAAGTGCTTGAATTAGGGCATTTAAAAGCATAATACACCATCTTTCATATGCACTGTTTTTGAAGCATATTGGGCCATATTCTCTTCGTGAGTTACCATAATTATAGTTATTCCTTTGTTATTTAACTTTTTTAAAAGCTTCATAGTTTCCGTGCTTCTAACAGAATCCAAGTTCCCAGTCGGCTCATCTGCAAACAAAATTTTTGGTTTTGTAACTATTGCTCTAGCTATTGCAACTCTTTGTTGCTGACCTCCACTTAATTGGTTTGTTTTATAATTGATTCTATTGCCCAAGTCAACTTCTTTTAACGCTGTTTTTGCTCTTAAAATTCTCTCTTTTTTTGGAAGTCCTTGATAAATTAGTGGAACTTGAACATTATCTAAAGCTGATGTTTTTTTAAGCAGATTAAAGCTTTGAAATACAAATCCAAAAATATATCTTCTAATCATAGTTCTTTGAATAGTGTTTAGCTTTGAAACATCACTGTTTTCCAAATAATATTCTCCATTTGTAGGCACATCAAGTGTTCCTAAAATATTCATAAGAGTTGATTTTCCACTTCCACTAGGCCCCATCAAAGCTATAAATTCACCCTCTTTTACATCTAAATTAATTCCTTTTAAAACTTCTGTTTTGGTATTACCACTTCCATAAAATTTTGTTATATTTTTTAATTTAATCATCTTTTTTCTGCAATTATAACTTTTTGATTTGCTTGTAATTTATCTGATTTTACAGCACATTTTTCATTACTGAATCCTAAAATCTTTACTTTTATTTCTGTTGGTTTATTATTTTTTAGGATATAGATTGTATTATCTTTTTTTGGATTATAAAGCAGAGCAGCTCGAGGGATTATTTTCACATTTTTCAAAGTTTTAGTAATAATATCTATATTTGCACTCATTCCTGGTTTTAAAAGTAAATTTGAGTTATTCACATCTACAATTGCGGTGTAAGTTACAACTCCGTTTATATTTTGTGGTGCAAGTCTTATTTGAGAAATTTTTCCATTAAAAAATCTGTTTTCATAAGCATCAACGCTAAATCTTACAATATCATTAACTTTAACTTTTGCTATATCGTTTTCATCAATACTAACTTCAAGTTGCATTTTAGTAAGATTTTCAGCTATTTTAAAAAGAGTTGGAGTTTGAAAAGATGCTACAACTGTTTGACCAACTTCAA
>CAYPHV010000027.1:0-14225 GCA_964410645.1 uncultured Nautiliales bacterium | reverse complement strand
TTATAATCTACAAAAATTTTAGTAACTTTACCAGAAATATCTGTACCAATATCCACTGTATCTGTTGGATTGATATTTCCAGTTTCTGATACGGTTGTATTTATATCTCCTATTGTAACAACTTTTGTTATGTAACTTTTTGTTTTTTGTTTTTTATTACTTAAAGCAAGATAACTTCCAATACCAATTAAAATAATAAGCATTGAAATAATCCACCATTTTTTAGTTGATGGTTTTTTGTTTATAATTTCTTGAATACTTGACACTATTTTCCTTTTGAATTTATATAATTTTATACCGACTGGTTAGTTGATATTATAACAAAAAAGTTTTTATAATATAATTAAATCAATCTAAGGTACTGACTAAATAAATTAAAATAATGTTTAAAATCCATACTTCTTCATAGCCATCGCAGCTTCTTTTTTTAACTCTTTTTCTTTCATAACTCTTCTTTTATCGTAATTTTTTCTACCTTTGGCAACCGCTACCTCAATCTTTGCCTTATTTCTTTTATTAAAATAAATTTTTAAAGGAACTAATGTATAACCCTTTTCATTTGTATAACCTGACAATTTCATAATTTCTTGGCGTTGCAGTAAAAGTTTTCTCTCTCTTTTTTCATCATGCCTGAATGCTGAATAAGTCGTATTAAGATTACTGATATGGCCCTGCATCCAATAAACTTCGCCATTTTGAATTTTTACGAAAGAATCTTTTAAATTTACTCTCCCTTCTCTTAATGCTTTTACTTCGCTTCCCTTAAGCACAATACCGGCTTCATATTTATCAAAAATATCATAGTCATAATATGCTTTTCTATTGGATGCAACCACTTTCATTTTTTTTAACTCCTATTTTTCATTTTCTGCTTATAAAAAGAGTTCCTTTTATCTGCCTGCCTTTCAAAAAGCTTTCAACTCTTTCAAGATTGGCCCCGTTGGTCAAATAAACGGGAATTCCCCTATCCATTAAAAATTTAGCCGCTTTAAGTTTTGTTACAATGCCACCTGTTGCAAATTTATCATTTGGATTATATTCCTGTTTCAGCATTTCATCATCTATTTGATTAACTGTTTTTATAGGCTTTGCAAATTTATTTATTTTTGGATTATCTGTATAAAAAGCATCTATATCACTTAGCATAATAAGCAAATCTCCACCAAAAAAATATGTTACATAAGCGCTTAACTGATCATTATCCCCAAAAAGTATCTCTTTAATAGAAACCGAATCGTTTTCATTAATAATAGGAATAACATTGTTTTTCAGCAAAACATTTATCATTTTTTTTGCATATTCTGTTCGTTTTCTACTGTCAAGATCTGCCGCTGTAAGCAAAACCTGTGCAACTTTACTTCCGTATTTATTAAATCTTTCTTTATATTCTTTCATCAAAAGAGGCTGACCTACGGCTGCAAGGGCTTGTTTATTTTCTATTTTTTCTTTATTAAGGGGACATTTTGTATATCCGGCACCAACCGCACCTGAACTCACCAACAAAATTTCATAATTTTCATTTAACCCGCTAAGCAGTTTTACTATTTTTTCCATTCTATCCGATAATTTCCCATTTTCATAAATAGTGGCTGTTCCTACTTTAAAAATTATTCTTTTAATCTTCATTTTAATTCTCCGTCATACTGATTAAAGCAAATTTCAGAGCATTTAAATTTGTTCCGCTGGCCGCGCTTATAGGCAGAATAAACATTGTTTTACCAAAATAACATAAGTAATCTGAATTCGCACCGTATTTGGTTTCAGTCGGTTTTATGTTCATTTTTTCAAAAAATTCTTTAACTTTTTCTCCTGCTACATCTATTTTATTTAAAGCAACCGCATAAGGTCTGCCAAATAACGCTTCGCTATAGTTTTTAAGCTCTTTTCTAAGAGTTTCAAACTGATAAAAAGGATCTCTAAAAGATGCCAAATCAATTACATAAAGAATCATTCTTGATCTCTCTATATGCTTTAAAAATTTAAGTCCAAGCCCTTTTCCACTGTGAGCTCCTTCAATAATTCCTGGAATATCAGCCATTACAAAATTTCTGTATTCATCCACCCGAACAACGCCCAGTTTAGGAGTAATGGTGGTAAATTCATAATTGGCGATTTCAGGTTTTGCATTTGACATAGCACTTATCAATGTAGATTTTCCGGCATTTGGAAAGCCTACAAGCCCTACATCCGCAATTAATTTAAGCTCCATTGTAATTTCAAGTTCTTTTCCTTCTTCACCCGGCTGGGCATATCTTGGGACCTGCTGTCTGGGACCTCTAAAATGCCAGTTTCCAAGACCTCCTATTCCACCTTCCAGCAATACCTTTTTCTCGCCTAAAGTTTTCATATCAATCAAGGTTTCATTGGTATTTGCATCTTTTATAATGGTTCCCGGCGGAACTTTCAATATTAAATCTTTTCCGTTGGCACCATGCTTTTTATTTCCTTCTCCCTGAAAACCTTTCTGGGCTTTCAATATTTTTTTACCCTTAAAATAAGAAAGTGTATGGGTGTTATTATCGCATTCAATTATAATATCTCCGCCTTTTCCACCGTCTCCTCCGTTAGGGCCGCCTTTTGGAATAAATTTTTCACGTCTGAAACTGACGCATCCGGCTCCGCCTTTTCCTGATTGTACTTTTAATTTGACATTATCAACAAACAATGTAATCCTTTTTTATAGAAATTATATCAATTATTTAACGAAAAACTGATATTAAAAACATATGACACTGACTAAATAAAGTGAAACAATTGCACCAAACCCGTTAGGGCGCTTGCATTTGCAATTTTTAGTTTTTTGAAGTGTTAAAAAATTTGCTCTTTTGTTGAATAAATTTAGTCAGTGTCATAAATATACATAAATGGGTTTTAATAAAATGAAGAAAAGAGAAGCCTTAGTCTTTTGTAGGATAAACAGAAACTTTTTTTCTTTGTTTGTCTTTAATTTCAAATTTCACATACCCGTCAGCTAATGCAAAAATTGTATGATCTGTTCCAAGTCCCACATTACTTCCGGGATGAACTTTTGTTCCTCTTTGTCTTATAATAATATTTCCGGCTCTTACAAATTCTCCACCGAATTTTTTAACGCCAAGCCTTCTACCTGCAGAATCTCTATTATTCTGGGTTGATCCCTGCCCTTTTTTATGTGCCATTATATCTCCTTATATTATGCTTTGATTTCTTTAACTCTAACTCTGGTTAAATCTTTTCTAAATCCTCTTTTTCTTGTGGAATTTTTTCTTCTTCTTTTTTTAAAAATAATTACCTTTTTCCCTCTTGCTTGATTAATAACCTCAAGTGTAACTTTTGCACCTTCTATTTTAGGAGTTCCTATTGTTATATTGTCTCCACCTACTAAAACGACATTTTCAATGTCAATGGTTTGTTTTGGCTGTGCGCCTTCAATCATATCAAGTTCTAGAATATCCCCCTCATGAACTTTATATTGTTTTCCGCCATGTTTAATTACTGCATACATATTTTAACCTTTTTACTCTGGTTTTAGGATGAAATATTACCAGCTAAACCTTAAAAATACCTTAAATTAAGAAAATTTTAAGAAATAACAGCAATACATTCGATTTCTACTTTTGCATCTTTTGGGAGTTTTTTAACCGCAACCGTACTTCTTGCCGGCTTATGCGCAAAATATTCTCCGTAAACTTCGTTCATTGCTGTGAAATTATTAATATCATCAAGAAAAATAGTTGTTTTTACAACATTTTCAATATTTGTACCGGCCGCTTTTAAAACCGCTTTTAGATTTTCGCAAACCTGCTTCGTCTGGGTTTTTATATCTTCATTTAAAAATTCCCCACTACTATTCAATGCAATCTGACCTGAAGTAAAAATTATATTTCCAGATTTTACCGCCTGAGAATAAGGACCTATTGCTTCGGGAGCATTTTTAGTATGTACTTTTAGCATTTTTTCTCCTTTTTTAAAATTATATCAATTTTTAGCTGCTTTTTTTATTTTTATTTCAGCACTCCCCGCTCTTTTGCATTTTTAATTGCTTCTTTTGTCAAAACTTTTCCAACTTCTATAAGCTCTGGAGCCTTCTGAAAATCATACCAATTTGCCAGTTTATATGGGATTTTTATTTCTATATCGGGAACATACTCGGCTTTTCTATATCTAAAAATCGTATTCATCATTAAATCAATGGATAAATTGGCAGTATTTTCTTTTTCCTGAAACATTGTATTCCAGATATTTTCAAAAATATTCTGTTTTTTTCTAGCATTCTTTGAAATTTCTATATTTAATTTTCTTTCTTCAGCATATAAATTAACAGCGACTATTAAATCATTCATATCGCTCATAACCGGTGCAACCGGCATTAAATTAAGGACACCTCCGTCAACTAACAGTCTGTTATTTATTTTTACAGGATCGAATACACCGGGAATTGAAGACGAAGCTTGGACAGCTTTCCACAAATTACCCTTTTGAAGCCATATTTCTTTCTTTTTTGTTAAATCAGTGGCAACAGCCGTAAATTTAACAGGTAAATTTTCAATATTATATTCGCCGGCGATTTCTTGTATTTTTGAAAAAATCTTATCACTGTTAAGTTTAAAAGGGGACTTTAAATATTTTAAAATATCCAGAAAATCCAAACTTGTAACCCATTTTTTGTATTCATCAAGCCGTCCGCATGATTCAAGCCCTCCTATGACAGCCCCCATAGAAGTACCGGCAATACTGCGAATTTTAAACCCTTCTTTTTTAAGCTCTTCAATGGCTCCTATATGCGTATATCCTCTGGCACCTCCACCGCTTAATACTAATGAAATTTTCATAAATTCCTTTCTTTTCAGTTTTAAATAAAATAATACAACAAAATTCTTAAAACAAAATGAAAAAAAGAAATTTAAAAAAACATCATATTGGGGTATCGAAGAAAAAGAGGAATTACATCATTCCTCCCATGCCTCCCATTCCGCCCATATCAGGCGCTGCAGGTGCTGCTTTTTCTTCTTTTGGTTCTTCTGTCACTGCTGCTTCAGTTGTAAGAAGTAATCCTCCTACACTTGTTGCATTTTGAAGTGCAATTCTTTCAACTTTTGTAGGATCAATAATACCGGCTTCAAACATATCAACATATTCTCCGTTTGCGGCATTAAATCCTGTATTCTCATCAGCCTGTTCAACACCCATTGTAACAACTCCGGGTTCATATCCGGCATTTTTAGCAATTTGTTTAATTGAAGCTTTTACAGCCTTTTTAATAATATCAATTCCGATTTGTTCATCAGGATTGGTTGATTTAGTTTTAATTTTGCCGGATGCTTTAAGCACTGCTGCTCCTCCGCCAATTACCATACCTTCTTCAACTGCTGCTTTTGTAGCACTCAAAGCATCGTCAACCCTGTCTTTTTTCTCTTTCATTTCAGTTTCAGTGGCAGCTCCCACTTTAATAACTGCAACACCACCGCTGAGTTTTGCAAGTCTTTCCTGTAATTTTTCCTTGTCATAATCACTTGTAGTTTCTTCTATTTCGTTTTTAATTTGGTTAATTCTAGCATTTATGTCAGCTTTTTCACCTTTTCCGTTTACAATTGTAGTATTTTCTTTGTCAACTACAATTCTGCCGGCCTGGCCAAGATCTGCCAAAGTAGCGCCTTCAAGCGTTCTGCCAAGTTCTTCACTAATTACCTGGCCGCCTGTAAGAATGGCAACATCTTGAAGCATAGCTTTTCTTCTGTCGCCAAATCCAGGAGCTTTGACCGCAGCTACATTTAAAACACCTCTTAGTTTATTTACTACAAGAGTTGCCAATGCTTCACCTTCAATATCTTCAGCAATAATCAACAGCGGTTTATTTCCGGCTTGAACATTTTTTTCAAGTAACGGCAACAAATCTTTCATATTGGATATTTTTTTATCATACAATAAAACATATGCATCTTCATATTCAACTACCATTTTATCGGAATTTGTTACAAAATACGGGCTTAGGTAACCTCTGTCAAACTGCATACCTTCAACCACTTCTAGTTCGTCTTGAAGTGATTTTCCTTCTTCCACAGTTATTACTCCGTCTTTTCCGACTTTGTCCATAGCTTCCGCAACAAGCTCGCCTACACTTTTATCACTGTTCGCTGAAATTGTTGCAACCTGCGCGATTTGTTCTTTATTTTCAACAGGTCTGCTCATTTTTTTAAGTTCTTTTATAATAGCTTCGGCAGCTTTGTCCATACCTCTTTTAACCAAAATCGGATTAGCTCCTGCCGTAATATATTTTAAACCTTCTTTAAAAATAGCATGGGCCAAAACTGTTGCTGTTGTTGTTCCGTCTCCCGCTTCATCGGCAGTTTTACTCGCAACTTCTTTAACTAATGCAGCCCCCATATTTTCTACAGGATTTTTAAGCTCAATTTCTTTTGCAACACTCACACCGTCTTTAGTAATATGTGGAGCTCCAAAACTTCTTTGAAGTAAAACATTTCTACCTTTTGGCCCCATAGTTACTTTAACTGCATTGGCCAGTTTTTCAACTCCTACTAATAGTTCATTTCTTGCTGCATCACTATATACAATATCTTTTGCCATAGTTTTCCTCCTTTATTTATTTTTCTATTTTACCTAAAACATCATCAGTGTTAAGCACTAAATATTTTTTTCCGTTACAAGAAACTTCTGTGCCCCCATATTTTGCAAATACAACTGTATCTCCTACATTAATCGGCAGCTTTTCATCATCCTCTACTTCTTTTGAAATAGCAATCACCTTGCCTTTAAGTGGTTTTTCTTTTGCATTGTCAGGGATAATAATCCCGCTTGCCGTTTTTGATTCTTCTTCAACTCTTTCAACTAAAACTCTTAGTCCTAATGGTTTAAACATTTGTTCCTCCTTTGTCAGTTATTTTATTAGACTGATGGAATTATAATAAAAAAAATGAAAAAAGTCAAGACATTTTGTTATTAATTTGAAGTTAATTAAGTATAATAGACTAAACTTTTATAAAATTATCCGTTCATTCTATTAGGAAGCCATAATGAAATTTCAGGTATATATGTAACCAGCACAAGTCCCACTAATAACACAAAAAACCACGGAAGCACCGATTTTACGACTTCTTTGATAGGTTCTTTTGTAATTCCACTTGCAACAAACAGATTAAGACCGACAGGAGGAGTAAGCATTCCAAGTTCCATATTTATAGTAACAATAACACCAAAATGAATCGGATTAATACCCAATGTCTTAGCAATTGGAAGTAATAAAGGAACTGTTATCATAATAATTGAGCTTGGTTCCATAAAATTACCTGCAATTAACAAAGCAATATTAACAGCTATTAAAAACATATACCTGCTTAGATGCATATGAATTACAACATCCGTCAACATTTGCGGCACATTTTCCATAGTTAAAAAATATGCAAAAACAGATGCATTGGCAATAATAAACATAATCATCCCGCTTGTTTTAGCACTTTCAAAAAATACACCGCCTAAATCTTTCAATTTAATATCTTTATAAATAAAAAGAGAGACAAACAATGCCCATACCGCACTCACGGCAGCAGCTTCGGTCGGAGTAAATATTCCTCCGTAAATACCGCCGATAATTATTACAACGGTCATCAATGCCCAAAAACTTTCTTTAAATTTGACCCAGCGCACTTTCCAGCTGGCTGGTTTGCCTCTTTTAAATCCAAGCCTTTTAGCTCCTATATAAGTTACAGCCATCAGCATAAATCCTATTAATAATCCCGGAATAATACCGGCCATAAAAAGTTTTCCGATACTTGCATCCGCTGTAACACCGTAAACAATCATTACAATACTCGGCGGAATCAATATTCCCAAACTTCCTGCGGTCGTAATCGTACCTATTGCATAAGTTTTAGGATATCCCGCATCAGTAATAGCTCCGAACATAATAGAACCGATAGCGGCAACAGTGGCGGGAGAACTGCCACTAACAGCCGCAAACACTATACTAGCCAAAATAGCCGATATAGGAAGACCGCCGGGCAAATGACCTACAAATGCTTTTGCAAATTCTATAACTCTTTTTGCACTGCCGCCTTTAGAAAGTAAATTCCCGGCTAAAATAAACATAGGAATCGCCATAAGCGCATATTTATCCAATTGCGTGAAAAGATTGCTGGTTAAATCTATTAAAGCATCTTTTCCCTCAAAAATAAAAGCTGTAATAAATGTAGATAATCCAAGAGATACTGCAACCGGAACGCTTAAAAGCAAACATAGAAAAAACAGTCCAAACAAAACCAAAACAACCATTATTCCGCTCCAAATTCTTCTAATTCTTCATTAATAATACCTCTTTCTTCTTTTTGAACCAATTCTTCGGATTTTACGAATAAATCATCCCTTAATTTAAATATAACCATCATTATGCCAAATACCGCACTAATCGGCAAAACCAGATATACTATCCACATTTGAACACCTACATCTACACTGACTTCTCCGCTTGCTTTTACCCCGTAATTAGGATCAAAAATAAATAAATAGCTAAAATACGCAATAATTGCTAAATATATTATATTAATCAAATCCACTAAGATAATTGTAATTTTAGAAAAAGCAGGCGGCATTAAGTCAAGTAAAAGCGTAATTTTTATATTTGCGCCTTTTCTAAAAAGATATGCAGCGGCAAAAAAAGATGAATAAATAAAAATATAAGTCGTAAGCTCAAACGCCCATTCGATACTTGTATTGAATAGAAATCTTACCGCAACATTTACAAAAGCCAGCAATACACCCGCCGCTATTGTAAAAGAAGTGAGAAAAACTAATATTCCCTCAGTAATTTTTTGGACAATTCTCATTCTTCGTTTAACACTTCTTGGATTAAATTCTTTCCTATTGTATTATAAAATTCAGGATAAATACTTCTTAAAGCGCTTTCCCATGCTTTTCTCTGTTCAGGCGTTAAATAATATATTTTCAAACGGCCTGTTTTTGCGGCATATTTTTTAATTTTATTAAGCTGTGATTCGTTAAGCTGTTCAGCCAAAATTCTTTCTTTTGCCGTAGCTTCTTTCATGGCTTGTTTAACTACCGCTTTCAAATTATCAGGCAATTTTACCCAGAATTTTTTGCTCATTACCACCAAATAACCAAGATAACCGTGATTTGACATAGTCATATATTTTTGAACTTCATAAAATTTCTTAGTATAAATATTGGAAATAGTATTTTCCTGCCCGTTTACCACACCTTGTTGAAGAGCCGAATAAACTTCGCTAAAAGGTAAAACAACAGGAATTGCACCCACTGCTTTGAACTGTTCTATTAGAACTTTTGAACTCATAACTCTAAATTTAAGCCCTTTACAATCATTAGGCTTAATTAAAGGTCTTTTATCGTCACTGATTTCTTTAAATCCGTTATCCCAATATCCAAGGGCCACATATCCTTTTTTACTAACCATATCCATAAGCTTTTTCCCAACTTTTCCGTCAAGAACCTTATGCAAATGATTTGCATCTTTAAATAAAAAAGGCAAATCAAAAAGTCCAAGCTGCGGAACAAGGCCGGTAAATTTGGCAAAACTAGGAGCCGCCATCTGAACTGCGTTAAATTTCATTTTCCTAAGGACTGCTTTATCTCCGCCAAGCTGTGCGTTAGGATAAACTTCCACTTTTATTTTCCCGTGAGAAAGGGCTTCCACCCTTTTGGCAAAATAATTTGCCGCCTGACCTTTTGGGGTATCAGCTGATACAACATGTGAAAATTTAATCACATATTTAGCCGCAAATGCCATACTTGCTGCTAATGCAATACTGAGTAATCCTTTGAATAACTTCATTATTTCTCCTTTTTTCATTAATTATATCATTCTTTAAAATCAATAAAATCATTTTTAATATTAATATTATCTTAACGTTACATTATGTAACATAAATCACCATTTCAACACTTTATTCAAATCTGTCAAAATTTAGTTCACTTGACAAAATAAAACAATTTTAATAGAATTTCAATCCTCAAGGTGAGGTAGCTCAGCCGGTTAGAGCGCTGGTCTCATAAGCCGGAGGTCGAGAGTTCAAGTCTCTCCCTCACTACCATCAAAATTCCATAAATATTTCATAATGCTAATTTTTTTGACATAAAAATAAATAAAAGTGCCCTGTTAAAATAAATATATATACTCAATAACAGTAATTAACTTTTGGATATAATTATAAAAAAGGTTTTATTTTGGTATTAGCACTTAAATACAGACCCAAAAGATTTGAACAAATTATAGGTCAGGACGCAATTGTCCAGACATTGGCAAATTCACTTGATCAAAACAAATTGGCACACGCCTACCTTTTTTCGGGAATAAGAGGAAGCGGCAAAACAACAACCGCAAGAATTTTCGCCAAAGCTATGCAATGCAGCGAAGGACCCACTTCCAAGCCTTGTGAAAATTGTGAAAACTGTAAAATGGCCAATGAAAATTCACATATAGATATTATTGAAATGGACGCGGCAAGTAACCGTAAAATCGAGGATATAAGGGAATTAATCGAACATACAAAATATAAACCCTCTATCGGCAGATATAAAATATTTATAATTGATGAAGTCCATATGCTGACCAATGAAGCTTTTAACGCTTTACTGAAAACACTGGAAGAACCCCCTCTTTATGTTAAATTTATAATGGCCACCACAGATCCTCTTAAACTTCCGTCAACCATTATAAGCAGAGTTCAGCATTTCAGATTTAACCAAATACCGGAAACAACTATTGAAACATATTTACAAAAGATTCTTTCAAAAGAAAATATAGATTATGAACCTGAAGCATTACGGCTTATAGTAAAAAATGCAAAAGGAAGTGTAAGGGATTCTTTAACTATTCTTGATCAGGCAATAGCTTATTCAAAAGAAAACATAACTCTTGACAAAACAGTGGAAATGCTGGGCGTATTGAATCCGGAAATTATTGCTCAAATTTTCAAATGCGTTCTGGAGGGAAATAAAAAAGAAATAATAAAGTTTATTTCCCAAATAAAAAATTATGACATTGAATTTATCATAGACGAAATTATCCTTTTCTTAAAGGACGCATTATTTAAAGGGACACTGCCTTTAATCACACTGCAAAGATTTTTTAATATCATTAATGAATCAAAAGAATTAATAAAATTAAATTCTGACAAGGAATTTGTTTTATCTTTAATGTTTTTTAGAATGATAGAAGCCACTAAACCGCATAAAATAGATGATTTGATAAAAAATATAGAATCAAAAATTGATATTAATTCCTATAAACCAAAAGAATTGTCCGAAAATAAAGCAACAGACAGCAAAAGTCTTTTTGACAAACTAACAAAAGAAATAGAAAAAAAAGATTTGGATTTGGGCAAATGTTTTAAAAATTCATTAAAATTTATCTCTTTTGATGAACAAACATTGACATGGGAAAGTTGCCCGAGTGTAGAATGTAAAAATATGTTTAGAAAATATTTTTCGCCTGTAATAAGACCTCTTATAAATGAAATTTTCGGAATAGGAACAAAAATAAACGTATTACGCTGCCCCGAAGTAAAAAAAGAAGAACAAAAGGATATCAAGCCTCCTAAAAAAACAACAAGCATCCTCAACGACAAATCAAATACAGTTATTAACAAAGTAAGGGAAATTTTCGGAAGCGATGTGGACATAACAAAAATCAATCATTAAACACATCGCTTTTTTCACAAAAATCTATATCAAACGGTATTACTTTTAATGTTTCGTTTTCATTTTTTTCTTTTCCTTTATTCATAATTACAATTGAATTGGAATAAATGAGCGGGGTAAGCATTCCGGAACCGTATTTATAATGATTATAAACTTCCCATTCCCCGTTTTCTAATTTTCCCAATATTATATGATCCTTTTTAGCATTCATTTTAAAAGGACTTTTATTTTTTGCATTTACAAAATTATAATAATATTTTCCTGCACCGCTCATTTTTCTTATGGCAGGCAAAGCAAGTGTAAAGGTGTTTAAAAAACAGCTGACAGGATTCCCCGGCATTGCAAATACAAATGTTTTATCCATAATTCCAGACATTGTGGGACGCCCGGGCTTTACCATTATTCCATGAAATAACGGTTTCAATCCGTTTTCTAAAAATGCACTGTATATAAAATCGGCATCTCCGAAACTGATACCCCCGGTTGTAAGAATTACATCATAACAGTTTTTAATACCGGCTATAAATGTTATAGTTTTTTCCAGAGAATCAGGTATTGTTCCAATAATATCCGCCTTAAAATTATGCTCCTGAAACAAAGTCTTTATAGCATATGAATTAACATTATAAATTTCATCTTGATCAGCCTCTTCCCAGGGTTCTTTTAATTCATTCCCGCTTGATAAAATCGCTATTTTAACTTTTTCAAAAATTTTTATATTGACAATCCCCTGGCTAACCAGCATGGCAACAATTTCAGGCGTAATTTCTTCTCCTTTTTTTATTAGAATTTCGCCTTTTTTTATTTCTTCTCCTTTTTTCCTTAAGTTTGCCCCTTTTTTGATATCCGGAATTACGATATATTTATCGGTTACATCAATACACTTTTCAATGGGAATAACAGTATCAATTCCTTTTGGGGCTTTTGCGCCCGTCATTATCCTTACGCATTCATTTTCACTTATTTTAAAATCATCGTATTTATCACCCGCATATATTGTTTTTATTACATTTAGTTTTTTATTCCCGGAATATTTAAACCCGAATCCGTCCATTGCGGAGTTATCAAAAACAGGAGCATTTCTTTTGGCAGTTATATCTTCCGCTAAAAATTCGCCCAGGGCTTCGTTTATAAATATTTCTTTTATTATATTCTTATTCCTGACATTATTAATACAAATTTCAAACGCTTCTTTATAACTTATTTTATCCAACATATTTTACCTTTAATATAATTTTTTATCTTCAATAAATTTTAACTGATGGTTATTTAATTCAAATTCGTCAAAATCATTTGCTACAAACGCATTATTTTTATAGTATTTTTTAATTTCTTCCAAAATCGGCTGGACTGTTTGAAATCTTGGAGAAATATGATTTGCTATAAGATTTTTTATATTATATTTTTGAGCGGTAATTCCCAGATTTTTTGCAGTTGTATGCATATATTTTACAGGCATACTGTCAAAAACTGCCTGTATATAAGTACTTTCGTGAACCAGCAAATCCAGATGTTCAAGATAAGGACACAATATTTCAGGCTCGGCGTTATCACCGGCGATTATTACACATTGCCCCAAAACAGGTTCAAGCAGGTAATCTTCATGTCTGTATTTTTTACCGTTAAATTCAACATCTTTTCCTTTTTTAAGCTCACCGTATAAAGGCGAAGGTTTTAATCCGTCTTTTATAAGTTTTTCCTGATTTAAATTATTTGATTTGTCATTTTCTTTTATATAATACGCAAAGCATTCAACAGAATGTAAAAGAGGCAAAACTTTTATCTTGAATTTATCAAAGGTTATTTCAGCCCCGGCACAAATCTCGATAATATTAAGTTCATACCCCAAATGCCCGAAACTTATATCAACAACGCCTGTAATTAATTCTTTTAAACCTTTGGGAGCATAAATTGTAAGCTTGTTTTGACATTTATCAAGCATTCTTGACGTTATAAGCCCGAAAAGTCCGTATGTATGGTCACCGTGCAAATGGGTTATAAAAATCGTATCAAGCTTTGAAATACTTAGTCTTGATTTTAAAATTTGATGCTGAGTCGCTTCCCCGCAGTCAAACAGATACCATTTACTGTCATTTTCAAATTCCATAGCCATAGCCGAAACATTTCTTTTTTTTGTAGGTCTTCCCGCGCTTGTTCCAAAAAATATAAATTTCAAATTTTTCCTTTTTTAGCTAAAACTGTTTATGAGATTTATTATATAATTTATTCATATTTATTTCAACAATATGAGATAAGGGCTCTAAACTAAATAAAGCAAAACAATTGCAATTTTAACGAAAAAAAGCGTTTAAAAAACTGCTTAATGCCGAATATGAAACATTATCGGTATTATCAAATGTTGCCGAATACAGGGATGAAGATACACATATGCACACAAAAAGAGTAGCTTTTTATTCTCAATTAATTGCTAAAAAAGCCGGTTTGGATGAAGAATTTGAAATTATGAAAACACGTGCAAAAATCGGCTATGATATGCTGAAAAATTTTCCAGATAATAAATATTTAAAAGCAGGAGCCGAGATAGCCCTTACCCATCA
>CAYPHV010000026.1:6334-17099 GCA_964410645.1 uncultured Nautiliales bacterium | reverse complement strand
TTTTAAAAATATTAAAATACCCTTAAAATTATATAAAAAAAATAAAAAAAATTCAATTTTTTATTTATTTTGAAATTCTAACAATTTATTGTATAATTCAATCCTAAATTTTAACGAAAGGTGGTGAGAGCATTGCCAGGAATTACTTTATATCCTGGAGAAGATTTCGAATCTGCTTACAGAAAGTTCAAAAGACAGGTTGATAGAAACTTAATCGTAGTTGAACTTAGAAAAAGAAGATTTTATGAATCTCCAACCGAAATACGCAAAAGAGAAAAAATTGCCACACGCAAAAAAATCCTTAGAAAACTTTGGATGTTAAGACGATATGAGAGCAGATTATAATCTGCTTTCTTTTTATGTACTATTTACATTTTTTAAATTTTATTCTCGGCATTACCTTTAAATCCATATAATTTGTAAAATCTTTTGCTTTATACATTTCAACAGCCGCCCTTGCTATCATTACGGCATTATCTGAAGTATACTGCATTTCGGGATAAAAAAGTTTAAAATTAAATTCGTAAGAAAGTTTTTCAAATTCGCTTCTTAAAGCCAAATTGGCACTTGCACCTCCCACAATTGCAAAATTTTTCGGTTTATATTTTTTGATGGCACGCCTGCACATAAATGTCAGATGTTCGATAGCTTTGTTCTGAAAAGACGCTGCAACATCTTCTTTTGAATATTTATTTTGTTCTATAACAAGCCTTACTGCATTCTTAAGCCCGGAATAACTGAATTTTATATCAGGTGAATTTCTAAGAGGAAGCGGAAGCGGAATAATAGCTTCAGTATTTTTTGCAAGCTGTTCGATTTTAGGACCTCCCGGATAATCAAGCCCAAGCATTTTTGCGCATTTATCGAAGCTCTCTCCGAAACTGTCATCAAGGGTTGTAGCTATTTCACAAATATCGTATATACCGTTAAATTCCAGTATTTTAGTATGTCCTCCGCTTACCAGTAAAACCATCATAGGCTTAATTTCCGCTTTGTCAATAAAAACAGAATAAATATGCCCTATTAAATGGTTAACTGCAATTATCGGCAAATTCAAGGCAATTGAAAGAGATTTTGCCATCATAACACCTTCTTGTAATGTTACAGAAAGCCCTGGTGCATTAGTAACCCCGACAGCTTTTAATTTCGGAAAATATTCTTTCGCCTGTTCCAAAATTTTTGGAAGCGCCTGTGCATGAAGCCTGCTTGCAAGCTCCGGTACAACTCCTCCGTATTTTGCATGTTCGGGTTCCTGGGATATTTTTTTATGAAATAAAATTTTTTTCGTTTTTATTTCCATTACCGCAATGGAACTGTCATCACAACTGCTTTCAATGGCCAAAATCATAAATTTCCTTTTTTAAGAGTATTTTAACATTAATATTTTATTATAATACATTAATATTTAAAAGGAGTTAAAGATGAAAGTGTTATTAATTGAAGACGATGTAAAATTATTGAAAAGTATCAAAGAAGGTTTAAAAAAACAGGGATTCAGAGTTGACACGGCAACAGACGGGGAAGAAGGGTTATATTTGGCTCAAAACAGCAAATACGATGTGTTAATAGTGGATTGGATGCTTCCCAAAATTTCCGGCATTGACCTAATCAAAACAATAAGAAAAGGAAAAATCGCCACCCCTGTTTTGATTCTTACCGCAAAAGGAGATGTGGAAGATAAAGTGGAAGGTCTTCAGGTTGCAGACGATTATTTGACAAAACCTTTTGATTTTGAAGAATTAATAGCAAGATTAAAAGCATTATACAGAAGAAGCCAAAATATTCAGGAAAATGTACTAAAAATAGCTGATTTAGAACTTAACCCCGAAACAAAGGAAGTAAAAAGAAACGGAAAATATATTGATTTAACCGCAAAACAGTTTGAACTTCTTAAATATTTAATGGTAAATAAAAACAAAATTGTAACTCCTGAAATGATTGCAAACAATTTATGGGAAATGAATGATGAAATTAATTCCAACGTTATTAACGTATATATTTCACACATTAGAAAAAAATTAGACAAAAACAGTGATAAAAAATTAATTAAAACAATCAGGGGAATGGGCTTTAAAATAAGCGATGAATAATTTAAAAAATCAGCTTTTTTACAAATTCGCATTAATTGTTTTTTTATTAATAGCTTTTTTCGAAGGGGCAATGCTACTTGCGCTTAAAAAATCTTTTAACACGCATCTGAAAGATCAGCTTGCCATTGTAGCAAGCGAGATAAACCCACGTAAATTTTCTCCAGATAAACTAATTCAAATTCAACATAAATATAAAATATTTCCATTATTTATCAATATAATAAAAACCAATCAGAAATATACACTGAATAAAAAAAACAATTTATACTCCATTGAATATTTAATCAGAGGCGAAAAAAAAGAAAAGCTTTTGACCTATATGATAAAAAAAGATGGATTTTTGATCAAAATAGCTACGTTTTATTCTACAAATGACGATAAAATCGAAATCATAAAAACTATTTCCCTTTTAATTTCATTTATTATTTATTTGATTGTTTTAATGATTGGATATAAATTTATAGATACAATAGTGCAGCAAATTGAGATATCTTTCAAAAAATTAAAAAATTTCAATTCAAACGTTTCCCATGAATTTAAAACCCCTCTTGCAAGAATGAAAAGCGAAATAGAGGTTTCTTTGATGAATAAAGAAAAAAACTGCGATAAAATTCTGCATTCCGTATTGGAAGAAATAAATTATCTTAACGATATTACAGACAAACTGCTGTTTTTAACAAAAAATGATTTTAAAAACTGTAAATTTACAGACATAGATTTAGAAGAATTGGTGCTGGAACTGTTTGAAAAATATTCCAATAAAATACATATTTCTCTGCATATAGACGAAAACGACGAATACATAATAAAAGGCGACAAAACACTGCTTAAAATGGCCATAAGTAATATTATAGAAAACTCTATAAAATACAAAGCTTTAAAGATTGATATTTTTCTCAAAAAAACAAAAAATAAAATTATACTTTCCGTCAAAGACAACGGCATAGGCATTCCAAAAAATAAATTGCCTTATATTTTCGATGAATTTTACAGAGTCGACGAATCCCATAACAAACATATAAAAGGATTTGGATTAGGTCTTAGTATTGTAAAAAATATATTAAAAGCGCATCATGCAAAAATAAAAGTAAAAAGTGAAAAAGGTGTTGAATTTATTATTGAATTTTTTTGTATTAACACCCCAGAAACCTGCGGCACAAAGCAATAAAAGGTGCTCTGCTCCCTTCCGGGCCTGAAGCATTGCCTTTTACCGCCTTTGCACAGGGCTGAGGCATTGAAATTATATCATAAAATTTATTAATTTTATATTATTTCTGATCTTTTAATTTAACTTCGAGCATATTTCTAAAATGGATATCATTTTGAGGAAACGGTATTTCAATACCGTTTTCCTGCAAAACTTTATAAATAACTTTTAAATATAAGCCCCTTGTTCTTCTTGGTCTTTTTGCATATTCTCCCCTAAGCCATACATAAAGTTCAAAATTTAAGCTGCTGTTACCCATTTCCATAAACACAACAATCGGGGAATAATGATTTGTAGTTAATTTATCTCCTTTTATATGTGGGAGATTTGATTTTTCAATTGATTCTAAAACGACCTCTTCTACTTTGTCCACACGGCTTCCGTAAGCCACACCGAAAGGAATTTTAAATCTTACAATATCATCTTCCATAGTCCAATTTATAACATTGTTTTGGATTAAATTTTGGTTTGGAACAATCAAATTGATATTGTCGTTTGTTTTTATAATGGTTGAACGCATAGTAATATCGATAACTTCTCCTCTTGTATTGTTGTCAATTTCAATATAATCGCCTATTTTTATACTTTTTTCAAACATCAAAATTATACCGCTTACAAAATTACTGACTATATTTTGAAGTCCGAAACCGATACCTACAGATAAAGCACCGGCAATTATCGCAAGAGAGCTGAGATTAAGCCCTACACTCTTAAGCGCAATCAGAAATGTAAGGGTCAGAATAAAATAATATCCTATATTTGCAAGAAGTGTGGCGGTAGAATATGAAACATCATATTTTTTTCTGATAGAATAGATTAATTTTTTATAGTATTTTCCAATAATCCACCCTATTATAATTATAATCAGCATACCAAAAAAATCCAAAGGGGTAATGGTTTTATTGCTTACTTTAAATAAAGGATAATCAAAAAACAAATTCATTTTTTGCAACAAAATTTTTAATCCGTTTTTTGATTCATAAAAAAATATTTTTTTACCAAAAGCAAATTTCTCAAAATCAAACATTATTGAATTAAGAGAATTGGCGTAAATTTTATCAGTATTTTGGGCATAATTTATGATTGTTTTTGTTAAATCGAATATATGTTTATCTTTATTTCTCAATTTGTCAAACCAAATTATCAAATAATCATCAATCAGATTTTTATAAATTTTTTTCTGTTTTTCTTTATTTATCTGAATATATCGCTGCATTAACTGTATATTTTTTGAATTATTTAATATTTGCCATTTTTGAAGATCTATTTTTAATTTTTCATATTCTTTTTGTTTTCGAAGCAACAGATTATTCCAATAATTAATCTGTTTGCCGGCATAATCAGTATCCAGTTTAATATTTTTTAATTTTTTAAATAATTTTTCCTCATACTGCAATAAATTATTATTTATAAAATTCAAATTTTTTCCCAGTATATTTAATTCTTTCTTATAATATATCAGCTGTAACTGTGAAATGGGATCATTTGAATTTTTTAAATAGTCTATCCTGTCGCTTAAATCTTTTATTTTATCAGGCAACAATAACTGTTCTTTTTTATATGATACTAAAAAATAAAAATCTTTTTCATAATCCCACTGATTGTTTATCTTATTAACATTAAAAGCTATCTGCTCTGGTTTTAAAATTTTAAGTTTTTTTACAATGGCGTCAGCAAGCGTATAATTGGGAGAACTTTTAGGTATCTGATTTATAACAGCCGTTAAATTGTTATCATTTGCAAATAAACCAGTAACAAAAATAAATATTAAAATAATTCTAATCAATTTAAGCACCAATCCACAAAGACTTAATTCCCCCCACTAAAAACAAAAACGCAATGGCACCGATTATAAGCCCCATAATCCTTGTAATAATTTTAAGTCCGTTAATTCCCAAAAATTTTGATATAAAAGAAGCATTCCTCAATGTCAAATAAACAATAATGTTTGATAACACAATAGCCAAAAATAAAGCTACTTTATCCGACAGATTTTTACTTTTTTCGCTTAAAACTATTATAGTTGTAATGACGCCAGGCCCAAACAGTACAGGGATAGCAAGAGGGATAATGGCTATATCGTCTTTATCTATTGCCGCTTCATGTTCTTCTTTGGTAGAGTTGGTAGGAGCCGTTTCTCTACCCTGGACCATATTAACGGATATTATTAAAAGAACAACTCCGCCGATAGCTTTAATAGACGGCAAATTAATTCCAAAAATTTTAAGCATCCACCCGCCTGAAAGCATTGTTAAGATTGAAGCGATTAATACCGCAAGACTTGTTTTTTTGGAAACATCGTAAATATCTGAATATTTTACAAGAGAAAGCATAATAGCCGCGGCGGCAATAGGGTTTAAAATAGTTATTAATGAAATGGTGTCAAAAAGAATTTCTTCAAACATCAATTTCCTTTTTCAGAAATTATAGCAAAGAAAGCGATAATTTTTTTAATGCGCAATTATACATCTTTTTTATAAAATTCATATTTAATTATATTTGACTGATATAAAACAGTAAAATTAACTATAATTATGATTATATAAACCATAAAATGAAGGTTACGCATGAAAAGACTTTTAAGCGTCAGCGCAAGTGCTGGAAGCGGAAAAACGTTTTCACTGGCCATAAGATATTTAAGCCTGCTTTTTAAAGGCGCAAATCCGGGCGGTATTGTTGCCGTAACATTTACCAATAAAGCCGCAAATGAGATGAAAAACAGAATTGTAAAATTCTTAAAAGAAATAGAAAACAAAGACGTAAAAAATGCCCTCATAAATACTACAAATTTAAGTGAACAAAATATTTTAAATAAAAGAAAAAATATTTTAAATAATTTTTTGACACACGATATAAACATAGTAACCATTGACAGTTTCATTAACAAAATTCTCAGAAAATTCAGCTGGTATACGGGATTTGACAGCGATTTTGACATATCAAAAGACAATAAAGAAATTATTTTAAACAATTTTATCAACAGTTTGAATAATAATGAATTTAACTCCCTGGTATTTTTGGCAAAAAAAGAAAAAAATTTATCAATTGAAAAACTGCTTGAACTTTTATACGAAAAAGACAAAGAACTGCCAAAAATTAAATTTTCCTATAATAAAATTGACAACAACAAAATTATGCAAAAATTCAATAAATTCAAAGATTATATTTTAAACTCTCCAAAAAGTTCATCCTCCGCCAAAAAAGAGGTGAATAAAATAACCGGCGTAAAAGACTTTTACAACATCGGCTGGATGATAGATAAAAAAAACGGAATAAAAAGAAAAGGATTTTATGAATACAGTTATTTCAAAAAGAAATCTTTATATCAAGACTGGTTTGAAGAAATATACGAAGAAATAGACGAATATCTAAAAAAAGATTTTCAAAACAGAGAAAATTATATTCTTCAAAATTTACTTAATTTATATAAAAAATACAAACAGACAAAATGGGCATATAAAAAAAATACCGGTCTGCTTGATTTTAAAGATATAGAACATCTTGTATATCAACTTTTAGTAGAAAATGAACTTGACAAAGATTTTTTATATTTTAGGCTTGATTCTAAAATAGAACATATTTTAATAGACGAATTCCAAGACACTTCCATTACCCAATGGAAAATTTTTGAACCTCTTGTAATGGAAATAGCAAGCGGAATCGGGGTAAAGCCTTTTAAAACATTTTTCTATGTGGGAGACGTAAAACAGGCGATTTACCGTTTCAGAGGGGGACGGAAAGAACTGTTTGAATATGTTTATAAAACATTAAAACCGTTTGGAATGGAGCAAATAAGCCTTGGCACAAACTACCGCTCGCGTAAAAATATCGTTGATTTTATAAATAATATATTTAAAAATGAATACAAAGATTATGTTGATCAAAAGATTAAAAAACCAAAGACACAAAACGATCAATATGAAGGATATGTGGAAATTGACACAGCTGACAATATAAAAGAAAGCTTAAAAGAAATTCTTAATTTTATGCTAAGTAAAGGTGTAAAGGAAAAAGACATTACAATTCTTGTCCATAAAAATAAAGAAATTCTTGAAATCGAAGAATTTTTAAAAACAGAATTAAATATTCAGGCCACAACAAGCACGAGGGCAAAAGTTGTCAATCAAAAAAGTGCAAAAGCCATTATTTCGCTGATGAAATATTTTTTTAATAACAACCCGATAGAAAAATTTAATTTTTTATCATTAACGGGACATAAATTTACCGATAATTTGGATTTAAAAATAAAAATTAAAAAACCCTCTTTGATGGTAAAAGAAATAATGACAAAATATAATTTAACAGATGAGGCAGGCATAAAACTTCTTGAAAAATCTTTTGAATATGACGAACTCATCGATTTTGTAACAGATATTGACAATTGGAATGAAGAACTGCCCGGCAGGGAATTTAATAATTTGCAAATAATGACCATTCACAAAAGCAAAGGCCTTGAATTTAAACATCTTATTGTTCTGGATATGCTTGGAAAAGCCGATAATAAAAAAAGCAATTTCATTTTCAGTTATGAAGGTATAAAATTAAAAGACATTAAAATAAGATTTCAAAACAGGGAATATTTTGACGAAAAATACAAAAATCTGACAGAAAAAGAAAGTCTGCTGGAGAAAAAAGACAGATTAAACAATGAATATGTAGCTTTTACAAGAGCCGCCGATTCTCTTTTTATTATCAAAAAAGAAAAAAGTTTTTTTGAAACAGACTTAAACGATATGAAACTCGGAACATTTAAAGTAATACAAAATGATGAAGAAAAAACAAAAAAAGAAAAATTTAATTTAACACTCAAAAATTACGGTATGCAAAAATATAAAGATTCAGAAGAAAACGAATATAAACCCAATGACTATAACGCGATCTATCACGGACTTGCCATACATTATATGCTTGAATGCGAAAATATAGATGCGGTAAACAACAGATACGGGGATTTTATTAATATAAAAAAAATTAAAAATATGTATATGGAAGCAAAAAAATATTTGCCAAACGGTAAAAAAGAAATTCCTTATATATATGAAAGTAAAATGGGCATTTGTGATTTAATTGCCGAGGATGAAAACAAAATAGATATAATTGATTATAAAAGCGTAAAACCAGAAGATGAAAAAGCATATTTTGATCAAATAAACAGATACAAAAACGCCATAAGGCATATTACAGGCAAAGAAACAAAGGGCTTTCTTTTCTATCTTGACGAAATGAAATTTAAGGAAGTAAAATGAATCTGATTCTTTTTTCCACAAAAAGAAAAATACGTGAATTTATAAAAAATTTTGATAATACGTTTATTGATAAAACAAAAACAATCGGAGAATTTTTAAACAACATTATAGTGATAAAAAATAAAAAACTTATTGACAGTGACCTTAGAAAAATTTATCTTTACAAAGCGGTAAAAGACCTAAACATAAAAAAGCTGGGATTTAGAAAAGATTTTTTGGGATTTGTCAAAGACAGTGAATTTATTTTTTCTTTTTTAAATGAGCTTTTTTTAGAAAAAGTGGATATAGACGATGTAATTTCAAGCGATATTTATACCGAGTTTGAAGAACATCTGCATATAATAAAAGAAATAAAAAACAAATATGAGGAACTGCTGCAAAAAGATAATTATATTGATAAATTTTTAATAAAAGATTACGAAATAAACAAAGGTCTGCTTAAAGACATAAACAAAATAGTTATTAATTTGGACGGATATTTATCAAAATCTGATATGGAAATTCTTAAAAAAATAGATAGACCGATTGAAATTAATCTGACTGTCACACCTTTTAATAAAAAACTTATAGAAAAATTTTTAATTCCTCTGGAAATTGGAAAATATAAAATTGACTTCAATAACTTAAAAATTTTAAAAAAAGAAAAAATCAACAAAAATATTGACGTCAAGACATATGCTTTTTCAAACAAATTCAATGAAATTAATTTCATTTTTGCAAAAATTACAGAAATGGTGGAAAACGGCATAAACCCGGATAAAATAGGAGTTATTTTACCCGATGAAAGCCTGGCTGAAAAGTTAAAAGAACTTGATGAATTTAAAAATCTGAATTTTGCCATGGGAATAAGCTTCACCACATCTAATCTTTTTATCAAATTAAAAGCAATTTACGAATATAAAATAAATGAAGATTTAACGGCATATCAAAAGATAAAAGATATTATAGACGAATATGAAAAAAAACCTCTGCTTGAATTTATTGTAAATCTGGCAAATGAAAAAGAAAAAAAACTTATAGAAGAAGAAATTTACAAATTAAAGATTTTTGAAAAGCATATAACAGATAAAGACAAATTTTTACACTTAATTTTAAACAGGTTTAAACATTTAAGTTTTGATGATGTTAACGGAGGTAAAATCACCGTTCAAGGCGTGTTGGAAAGCAGAGGAATACAGTATGAGGGTGTAATAATAGTGGATTTTAATGAAGGACTGGTGCCCAATATCAACAGTAAAGATCTGTTTTTAAACACTTTTGTAAGAAAAACAGCCCATCTTCCCACCAGAGAAGACAAAGAAAATTTGCAAAAGCATTATTATTATTCTCTGTTTTTAAGTGCAAAAAAAGTAGCGCTTGCCTATGTAAATAATGAAGAAAATCTCCCAAGCAGATTTTTATATCAGCTTAATTTAAAAGAAGCACAAAATTACGATAAAGTATACGAAGAAATAATATTTAAAAACAGTTATAAATATAAAAAGCCCAAATATAACGAAACATTCAATATAATAGAACCGATTACCCCAAGTGCATTAAAAATGCTCATAGAATGCCCCAAAAAATATTATTTTGCAAAAATATTAAAAATTCAGGATACGCAGCAAAAAGAAATTTTCGGGAGCACTTTACATAATATTTTGGAAGAAGCGGCCCATAACAGACATTTATTGAGTAATCATACCGAACTTTTTGAATTTATAACAAACAGACTTTATAAGGAAAAAAGCAAAAAAGAAATTTTTGATGTTAAAGTTAAATTTGAAGATGCGATAAAAGAATTTTGTGAAAAAGATTTCGATAATATAAAATATTCAAAAGAAATACAGCCGGAGCAATGGATTAATTTTAATTTTGAAAATTTTAGACTGAGCGCCCGTGCAGATAGAATAGATATAAACGATAATAAAATCACAATTATAGATTATAAAACTTCGTCTAAAGTTGATCAATACGCCTTTGATTTTCAAATGACTTTTTACTATTTATGGGCTAAGCAGAATTATCCAGATAAAGAAATCAATATAGTTTTTTACCAGTTAAACGAACATTTTAATAAAATAAACGCCAAATTAAAAACTGAAGAACTGAAAGAAATCCTTAAAAAATTGCCAAACAAAGTCAAAGAAGCGGAAGATATTATAATAGACGAAAAAATTATCGCTAAAAAAAATGATATTTGTAAATATTGTATATATAAATCAGCATGTGAATAAACAAAA
>CAYPHV010000026.1:2701-6234 GCA_964410645.1 uncultured Nautiliales bacterium | reverse complement strand
TTTATTATAAGTTACACCTTTTTGATTTTCTATAAATTCTAAATGTTGCTCTTTTTTATCTGTTTCTATTTCTTTATTTTCTACTTTTTTTTCACTATGCCCATAAAGATTAGGATATTCTTTTTCTTCAAGTGTATATACTTTAATATTTTTACCACTTTCTAAGTCAGTATAACTAAAATCTGTATCAGCATAAGTACTGTCTATTCTCATAAGCTGGTCTTTTACTCTTTTTCTACCTTCAATTGCAAATTTTAGTATTTCTTCGATTTCATCTTTAGTTGCTTCTCCACTTGGATATAAAATTTTCATAAGACCAGAAAATGTTTTATGAATACCATCTCTATCTCTTGTAGATATATCATTACTAAGCTCAAAATATTCTTGATATTTATCGCTATAATCTTCATTTCTCAAATATTTTAACACTTCGGCAATATAATCAACCACAAAACCATAACCACTACTAAACATTTCACCTCTAATAATATCAATCTCCCAACCGGGAATATAAAAATGAATACGATCCAAAAAAGCAGAATCATGATATTGTGCAGGCAATTCATCAAATAAATCACTATGTTTTAACATATAAGGTACAGTATGATTCGTATTACCTACAAAAGCCATAGATGCTTCAGCCCCAAGTGTTTCAATACCTCTTGAAAATGATTTATTTGCCATATAGTTTTTCATAATATCCACAATAGCTTTATTAACTTTTTTCTGTTTTCCTGCAAACTCATCAAATGCCACACAATCCCAATAACCTACAAGTCCAAGTTTTCCAGTACTGTTATTGACAAAAAGTTTTGGCACTGTAACTTCTCCACCAGATATTAAAATCCCATGAGGTGAAAATTCTGTATAAATATGAGATTTACCCGTACCTTTTGGTCCAAGTTCTATAAGATTATAGTTTCTTTCGCAAAATGGAATAAGTCTTACAAGTTGCAACAGTTTTTTTCTATAACCAAATTTTTCAGGATTAAAACCTATACTTTGAATCAGCGTATCTATCCATTCATCTTTGCTAAAATGTTTTCTTCCTTCTATAAATTGTTCATAATCAAATGAACTCATTTGAATAGGTTTAAGCGCTGTTAATATCCAAGGAGAAATAGTTCTGTCTTCATTATAAACATATTCCAAAGTAACAATACACCAAACACCACTAACAAGCATTTTTGGATATTTTTTGATAATTGCACTTTCTACAATAACATCTTTTATACCAAGATTAGAAAACGTTGCTTTGTAAGAATCTGTTTTTTCATTAAGTTCTACAAAAACTTTATCAATAACTTTATACCTTCCCTTTTCTTTGATATTTGATCGAATAAGACCTGCTTCATTCCTATGGACATAATGATTTTTTAGAATATTTTTAACAGTTTCAATTCCACTTTGTATAGTATCTTCATCATCTGTAGCACAATATTGCCCCAATAAATATTCCAATACATACGATGGCACTATAGCATTACCTTTTACAGTTTTTACTAAATCTTTTCTTACAACATTGCCAGCGAAATATTTGTTTATTTTTTCATCTAGATTCATAAGTTGCCTTTAAAAATCATCAAAATCATTTACGAATGATAATTTAAGTTTAAGTTTATACTCTTTATATAATGGCTCTTCGTTACTTCCTTCTATTATTTTATTCATCATAAGTTTAATATCTTCTCCGGAATAATCCCCAGCAATTTGTTTTAAATCAAATTTTAATTTCACTTCTCTATTCCTATCATCACTATCTATTTTATCAAATGTATAACTTTGAGTACTTGAAATTAATTCATTATCTTTTGTATAAATTCCTATTTTTAGACTAAGAGGTTTTACTTTTTCACTGATATTTTCTTCTTGATAAAATGATAATATAACATTGTTTGTTGTGATTTGACTTGGAAGCGATACCACACTTACATCTACATCTTTTACATCATCTTTTCTTTTTCTTTTAACTTTAATAAGAGGAACTACCATTTCTTGCAAAGATGCCGCGCCGTGTACGAATCTATGACCACCACCTTGAAGTCTTATTTTATTTATAGATTTAGCTAAAGCTATTTTTTCATCACCTTCGATATTTAATGACTTAGCATCAAATATTTCTATACAATCACTTTTCTTTATCTCATTAGCAATAATAAATCTTCTGTTAAATCTTTTAGAAACTGAAGGCTTCTCAACACTACAAAATTCACTATCAGCTGTTGGAGTATTTTGATATAAAAATCCGTGGTCAGCAGTTATAAATATAGTTGAACCATTAAAAGCAGCTATCTGTTTTATAATTCTTTCAATAGTTTCAAAACTATTTTCAACAGCATCAAAAACTTTATGCTCACTTGCACTTTTATCGCCTGTGGCATCTATTTCATTATGATAAATATAAATAATTTCATTTGCTTTAGCAAACTCTCTTCCTTCATCTCTATTAAAATTTAAAAAACTTTCACTATCTATATATACTGATTTAGGATTTCTGCTTTTTAGGATTTTATCTCTATTGAGAGTTCCTTTAGAACTAATTCCATCAACATAAACACTATCATCTTTACCATCAAAACTTAATTTTTCATTTGGAAGCAAAGCGGCAATTCCTAATTGAGTAAAAGATGGTAAAACTCCAACCATAGGCTGGGTTTCAGCACTATATCTATTTAATCCAACAATTCTATTTTTTAATTCCACCGCACATTCATAACGAAAAGCATCAGAGATTATAACAAATACTTTTTGTTTTCTTTTTACTGTTGGTTCAATTTCTTTTTTGTAAAAATCTTTTTGATAATTGAGACTACTATTTTTATATTCTTTTACAAAAAATTGCCAATTATCATTTAAGACTCTAAGATAATCATTTAAATAAATATTTTCAATTCTTTTATTAAGTTCTTTTAAAATTTGAGAATGTTCGGCTTTATTGGAGTGGTTTATATATTTTCTGTAATAATAATCTATTTTCGAAAAATTATCAGCATAATCAGTTATCCCCTTATCAAAACTGTTTATTTCAAAATTACTGTTTTTTATTAAATTTATCATTTCTACAGCAGATACAAAAGCTTTATAGATATTGAAATATTTATCATACCAAAATGTATGTTCTCTAATATCGCAAATATCTGTTATTTCATCTTTTGTATGATTTCCTTTTAAAATCATTTTTTCTAAATTTGATACCACCAACTGCTCACAAATTTCATAAGTATCACATTCAACTATATTTTCAAATTTAGAATCTTCAATAATTGATTTAACAGAAAGTTCTTCTTGAATTTTTTTAGATAATATTTCATAGCTTATTTTATTGCTACTGCTATCCATCCAACTTTTTACAAACAGTTCTGCTTCTTTATTTAACTCACATTTACTTTTATCTATAAATGAATAAAAATGATTTTGCAAAAGTTTATAAGAAAAATCTTTCATAGTTGGATTATCACTATTATAATTATATTTTGCGGATATTTCTTTCCACAAATAATTTTCTAAATTATATTTAGTCATTAATTCATAAT
>CAYPHV010000026.1:0-2601 GCA_964410645.1 uncultured Nautiliales bacterium | reverse complement strand
GATATTTCTTTCCACAAATAATTTTCTAAATTATATTTAGTCATTAATTCATAATTTTTCTCATCAACTAATAACTTAATAACTATTTGTTCTATTTTAGCATCGCATTTAAGCAAACTTGCTATCATTTTCAAAGCTAAAATAGATTCATTATCACTTTTTTCAATAAGTTTCTTAAATGGTTCTAATCTTGATTTTGCACTAAAAAAAGATATATGATTTTGAATAAAAGGTTTATAAATGATGTCTATACCCAAATCATTTAAAATTATAGAAGCCTTGTCAGCACTAAATATATATGATTTTAGTTGTAGATCAAGTAACCAATTATCGCTATATGCAGGCTCTCTTTTATCACTGTAAATTAAAAATTTACTATTTTTTGGTGAACTGAATATTTCATATTTTATATTAAATTCATTATTATCTATAATTAATTTTTTAGCATCAAGTTCAAGGGCTTCAAACTCATCTTTGAGTTTTCCTCCATCATCATACCAAAATATAATATTATGCTTATCAAAAAGAGTGTTTAATCTTTTGTTGATATCATTCATTTGCGATATTCTTTTGGTATTTCTTCTGTAATAGTTCCATCAGGTAATTGAAAATAGAGTCTTTTATTTTTGCTATAAACATTAGGTATGCCTTTTTTAAGACTATCTTTTTGTGCTTTTTTTACAGCTTGGTTACCAATTTTCATAATTGTTAATACTAATTTTTTATTACTCATTTGTTCATTCCTTCTAAAAATATATTTTTTAATTCTTCATTATAAAGTTCATCTTGGTCTTCAACCAATTCAAAAGCATCATCTCCATTAAAAAATAGCATCCATTCATCAACTCTATTTTTATAAAGATTTAAAAATAATTCTCTACTTCTATAGAATCTTCTAATAATATCTTCTGTAGGAACATAATGTCCACCTTTTAATACTCTATGTTTAACACGATGAATATTTTCATTAGTTGTTTCTAAAAACAGATAAATTAAAACTACTTTAAAATTGTTTTGTTTAGCTTTATCAATTATTTTAACAAGATATTTCCCAGATAATGTTGTTTCTATTGCAAATGACTTATCTTGATTCAATGATATATTTAATTCTTCAAAAAACTTTTTTCCAGCTTTTACTTTATATTTTTGAATATCTTTAGGATCATATTCTTTTGCAATTTCATCAGCATTTATAAATTTTAGATTTTCCAACTTTGAAAAATTCATAGCAAAAGTAGTTTTTCCACTTCCATTTGCTCCTGCTATTATATACAAAGTTTTCATTTGCAAAGTCCTTTGATTTCATAAAGTATATCTTTAAATTTACAATAATTTACTTTTACACCATCATCAAGATCTATTTCAACTCTCTCTTGAGCATATTTAGTTAAAACTTCTCTATCAAATTTTATCACTTCATCGAGTGTTTTATTTATTTTTGTTATTTCTTTTGTGGCTCTATTTCTTTGAACATTTGAGTTTGAAGTGTCATCGGCTTCTCTTTGATAATTCTCACGACTTGCTTCAAGTTTTGTGATATATTCTCTTAAATAAGAGTTTTGTATTGTAGCGAAAATATCACTTTTGTATCTATGCATATAAAACAAACTCATAAAACCTTTTTTTGGACTTGCTACCATCCAATAAATTGGTCTTTTTTTATATCTTTTTATATGGTCTTCATAAAATCCTTTTACAAAATATTTTCTAATTGTAGTTCCTAAGCTTTTTTCTATAAATTGAATATTTTCTCTTAAATGTTCTTCTCCAAATACTGTTTTTACAAACTGAATAAATCTTGAAGCTATATCATCACTAAAATAATCATCTTCAAGAACTGGAATAACATTATCATCATCGGCTTTGAATGTTGAATTTTGAATTTTGAATTTTGAATTTGTCTCTTTTATACTCACACCCATATCGGCGATATGCAAACCTTCGTGATCAAGAGAATATCTTCCAAACATAACTCCAACTGCATAAGAGATAAACTGTTTCATAATTTCATCTGCTTGAAAAACAAGTTCATTATCAATTATTTTTGTTTCTTTTTTTAATATCGTTATATCTTTTAAAGGCACATCAGGTGTTAGCTCATCTTGAAGTTCATAAATATCTATAAAAAGTCTATTTAATTCTTCTTCATTTTCGTGAAGTTTATAAAATTTTTCTTTCCAATAATCACAGAAACGATTATAAATCGTTTCTAATTTTGAGTTTCCATTCAACATTAAAAATTCATCATTCATAATTCGAATCAGCTCGTTGGTTCGAAAATCCCACGATGTTTCTCTGCTGTCCCATTCTTCTTTTGAGATGTCTATACATTCCCCAGTTAGTTGGTCTATTTTTTGTTTTGTGGATTCTTCTTTAGGGAAAATAATTGGGAGACCTTTAATATGTCCTATTTCAAATGAAATAGTAGGACTCAATATTTTCAAATTTTGATAAGCAATTTTTGAAACTAATAAAGCACCAATATATTTATATATTTCTGGATCAATGAAGGCACTTGATCCTCCACCATCAAAAATAAAACCATTATTACAAAATCGAACACCAAAATTAGATGAACTAATTGAAGTCCAAGTAATTGAT
>CAYPHV010000025.1:9153-17855 GCA_964410645.1 uncultured Nautiliales bacterium | reverse complement strand
TCTTTTAAAGCGCTGAAAAGTAGGCTTCCATCGTCATTTACCAAAACAGAGCCTTCCGGGTTTATGTTCCCATCTCCGTTTGTATCTGCCGGGATAAATTTAATTTCTCCGTTGTCAATGTCGGCTTTTATGTCAAAATTGGGATTATAAGAATGAATGGAATTATTCATTTTATCTAAAATATTTTTAATAGTATCGTTTGATTTTATATTTACTTGAAGGGTGGTTAGTTTGTTTCCTGTATTATCAAATAAATCCAGTTTTATAACCCCGTTTTTAACTTTATTGGCAAGAATTTTTTGGTTATAAAGCGTCGAAAGGGGAGTTGTCTGCATTTTTGGGGAAATAGAAATAGGTTTGAATGCTGGTGGTGTATAAATATTTTCTTGGGCCGAATATGAATATAATGAATTTACACTTCTTATAATACCGCCTGCCAATGAATCAAGCGAAGAGATTAAACTGCCTATTGCGCCGTCTTTTGGTGAACCGTCGGGATTGAAACTGTTTCCTCTTATAGAAAGCAGGGCTCCTATTTTTGAGCCGGTAACCGATTTTGTAATATCTTTAACCGTTACTTTGCCGTATGATTGAATCTTAAGGCTGATACCTGTGTTTCCGTGATTTGATGAAGTATTTAATTGATTGTATGTGGAATTATCTAGTAATGTGTATCCTCCAAGCGTTATTGCGTAATTTTTTGAATAATCAACGCTTTCATTCCCCTGGGAATTTATGGATTTTATGCCCGATTTGTATATTTTAACATTCAGCAGTTCTTTTAAACGTTTTTCCAAAGCGTCCCTTTTGTCTCTGAGGCCGTTCGCATGGGCTTTTTTGTTTGCTTCGTATAATGTTATCTGTTTATTGATGCCGGCAATATTTTTTATAACGGTATTTGCTTCATTTATATGTGTGTTTATTTCATTGTTAGCGCTTTTTTGGATATCGTTTAATTTTTGTCTTAAAATATGAAAATCATCCGTTAATTTTTGTGTTTTATATGCTAATCCCACTTTAACCGAGCCGTCGTTTGGATTGCTGGCCAGCGTCTGCCATGAATTGAAAAAATCTTTTAAATCTTTGTATAATCCCTGATCCTGGACATCGGGAAAATAAGTTGCGATTTCCTGCAAATATTCTTTTTGTGTTTTGAAATTTGTAAGATTTGCAGAAGTTGAGGTATACCTGTTAAAAAGATAGGTATCTGTAATTCTGTTGATCGAAGATATATTAACGCCCATTCCGATATCGTTTGATGCAATATTGACAGACGGCAGAGTGGAAAACAGAGCCCTTTGCCTTACATAATCCGGATTTGAAGCGTTTGAGATATTATCTGATGTAACATCTATTGCTTCTTGATGCGCATTTAAGCCTGTTAAAGCGATATTTAATCCTGTTGATATAGCCATTACTACGCCTTTATTGTTAATATAGATGAAGGAAGTGAATCTTTATCATAAGTTATATGCTCTTTATTCTTGATTTTATCAAGCAATATGTTATAAAAATTGGTTACGCTAAAAGATAATTTTGCAAAAAATTTGTGTAATTGGTTAAATTCACTCAGTGAGTGTTTAAATAATTCAAATTCTTTTGCTTCGTTTTTGTCAAAAATTTCTTCAATCGGTTTATTTCTGCCTGCCAAAATAGCATCTATTTCATTTTTTAAATTGGAAAATTGTTCGGCTAAGCGTTCTTTTTTAGAAATATTTTGAAATAATTTATTATGTTCAGCCTTTTTTATATATTCAATATCATTTTTGGTAATTGATATAAGTTTTGATAACACATCGTTTATTTGGTTTATTTTTTTTAAAAGCATGTTGTTTCCTTGTTAAAGGAAAGAAGAGATTAAATAAGGAAATATTTAATCATTGATTCAGCGGTTTTTTGCAAATCTATTTTATAAGAGCCGTTTTGAACCTGCTGTTTTATCTCTTCCACCCTTGTTGTTTTTTTGTTTTTTGTGATTTTGTTATTTTTTTGTCCGGTAGACTGACTAATCAAATTTATATTATGTGCTCCGATTTTAATCATTTTAGTGCCTTTATTTTTTAGTTCTACCTAACATTATCGGATTTTTTTGAAAATACTTAAACTTTATTTTTTAAAAAATTGAATAATATTTCAGAATATCCGAAATTTCCGCTTAGTTTTTTTGAAAGTGTCTCCTGGTACATCGATTTATAAATATTTTCCCCCGCTGTTTTAGGAAAAAGAGTGTTTTTGGAATTAAAAGCATCTTTTATATAAAATTGAAGTATTTCACTTTCAAAAGCGTTACAGACTTTTTTTAATTTTTTTAATTTTTCATTTTTTATTAAGCTGGGATGATTTAGATTACAATAATTGATGTTGTTGTGCGTCATTTTTTCTCCTTAATTTATTACTATTTTGGCATTAATGTTATCAGCCGATTTTAAATTTTCAATAATTGCGATAATATCCTGTGGTGTGGCGCTGGCCTTTTTCAAGTCTTTTGTTAATTCCATAATTGAAGTCGGTTTTTTTACTTTTATAGTGAAATCTCCGTATACAATCACGCTTGGACTAATAATTATATTTCCTCCTGCTATAACGGTTCCGGTCCTTTCGTTGATAACCACAATATTTTCCTGTGGCATATTTATGTCTATATTTTGAACTTTTGCCAAAAATTCCGGCATCGACATGTTTTTCGGTTTTTTAAGCTGAACAGTTCTGGGGTCTGTAGCGACAGCTATTTTTTGATGAAAAACTGAATTTATTAAGCGTTGAACTGTTATTGCCAGATTAAAATCGCTTTTATCCAAAGAAAGTGTTGCAAATTTTTGATTATACAGATTCCATGTAACCGCTCTTTCAACCGTAGCACCGTTTATCACTTTTACAGTGGTTACAAAATGTTTTTGATTATTTCCGCTTTTTGTGTTGAATCCGCCCATACTGACAGAGCCTTGTGCAAGGGCGTAAATCTGGCCGTTTACCCCTTTTAACGGTGTGATTAGTAAAACTCCCCCCTGAAGGGATTTTGCGTCTCCTATAGATGAAACGGTTATGCCTATTTTATCCCCTTCTCTTGAAAACGGGGGCAGGGTTGCCGTTACCATAACCGCCGCCACATTTTTTGACTGTATATTTTTTGGGTTTAGTTTTACATTTACATTTTTAAGCAAATTAGATAATGTCTGAGATGTAAATTTGGAAGAAGTAGAATCTCCTGTTCCGTCAAGCCCCACTACCAGACCGTAGCCGATAAGCTGATTGCTCCTTACTCCTATAACATTGGAAATATCTTTTATTTTATATGCAAATAAATTGGTTGAAGCAAAAATATATAAAAATAAAAAAAACAGTAAAGTTAAAAATTTTTCAAATTTGTCCAATATGAGCATTTAACGCCTTTTTGTAAAAAGAAGCAAAAGTTGTTCCAATTAAAAAAATAATATGATGAATCAAGCCTGGTTGTATGAAGTTTAATTGCACGGGCGGGGTTAGCCGTCTATGTATCTGACTATTAAAATTCCTTCTTTTTCATAAAAATCATAAACATTTTTTTCTGTTTCAAGTTCTTCTATAAAATCTTTATCAAACTCAGGATATTCTATGATTTTAAATTTTTTGACAGGTTTCATTTTGATAAGTGCGGCTATCCATAAAATACCTACGATACCGCTTAAAATTAAAAACAGATTTAGTAAATTGTATTTCATAAAAATACCTGCTCCTGTACCGCCTAAAAAAATTCCCAAATATTGAATTGTATTTGATGTTGAAAGTGCTGTTGCTTTTTGGTTTGCCCTTGCTACTTTACTCACAAAACTTTGAAGTACCGGTTCTAGCATATTGAACCCAAAGAAAAAAATAATTACCGCCAAAAAATCGCTGATTTCATTTTCTATTGAATATAAAAATAGAGAAAGTGTTATAAGAATGGCGCTTATTATAAATACCAGTTTGCCTTTTTCTTTTTTCTCGGCCAGAATTGCACCGATAGGTAGGGCAAAAATACCGATAATTAACGCCGGTGTATAAATTTTCCATAAATCCATTTTATCCCACCCGAGATTTTTTGTAAAAATAATCGGGGTAATCATAAAAAATACGGTCATTAATCCTTTTTGTATAAAACCTGAGAAAAATAGTTTCAGGAGTTCTTTGTGGGTTAAAACTTCTTTAAGGGTTGCTTTTGCCTGGTGATGAACAATTTTGGGGGGATTCGGGATTTTTTTGATAATAAGCCAAATTGAAAACAGTGCTAAAAGAGCTGTTAATAAAAACAGTTTGTCAACTCCCCATTTTGCGCCAACGCTTGGTCCTAGAATCATGGAAAGTGCAAAACTAAGCGCAATAAACATTCCCATTTTTGCAAATGATTTTGCCCTTGTGTTTTCATCGGTTAAATCCGCTATATAAGCTAAAATTACACCGCCTATTGCACCGGAACCTTGAAGAAGCCTTCCGAAAATAAGTGTATAAATATTATTTGAAAATGCACAGACCAAACTGCCTAAAAAAAGTAAGATAAACCCTACTATTAAAATCTTTTTTTTATCATAATTATCAGCCCATTTTCCAAACGGGATTTGTAAAAATACCTGTGACAAAGCATATGCGCCCATTGTCACGCCTACATTAAAAGCGTCTGCTCCTTCAAGCGAAAGGGCATATAACGATAAAAGGGGCATAACGATAAAAAGGCCAAAAAACCTTATTGCCATAAGAAGAGAAAGATAAATCATTTTTGTCCTTTATATTTTTTTAGGCATTATAGTCCAAAAAGATAAACTATATCTTAATTTTTTCTTTTTGTTTCTTTTTGTAAATAGTAAGTTCATTAATTCCCATGGATTTTAATTTTTGGGTTGTTTCATAAATTTTATATCCTACCTGTTCGGGTGCATGGGCGTCAGAAGAAGTGGTTAAATCAACCCCTTCATTTAGTATCATATCCAATAATTTACCTGAGGGATAGGTTTCTTGTACAGGTTTTCTGAGGCCGGATGTGTTGATTTCTATGCACATTCCGGCTTTTTTTATGGCTTTAACGGCGTTTTTGGCAATATCCCTTATGTCTTTTTTGGGTTTATATCCGAAAATTTTTACCAAATCGATATGCCCCACTATGTTAAAAAGTTTTGACTTTGCTAATTTTTCTATTTTGTCAAAGTATTCCTGATATACATCATCAACATTTCTACTTTGCCATTCTTTTATAAATTCGGGATTGTCAAATCCCCAATTATCAAGAAAATGTACGCTTCCTATTAAATAATCCGTTTTTCTTGCCAATACTCTTTTATCCACCGTAGGTGTAAAATCCACTTCATAGCCTAAAAGTATTGTAATTTTATCTTTATATTTTTCTTTAAGTTTTTTTATTTCTTTTTCATATCTGTCCATATCTTCAAAGCCCATTCTGTATTTATAATCAAATTCCATCGGCGCATGATCGGCAAATCCGTAATACTTAATATCTTTTTGTATAGCTTTTTTTACAAATTCTTCGGGAGAGCCTGTTGCATGGTTGCAAAGTGGAGTGTGATTATGCAAATCAATCATTTTTTTGCCTTTTTATTTGAAATTATATATAATTAATCAAAAAAAGAGGTGGCCTATGGATAAAGTTGATAATTTGGTAGGCGATGAATTTGAAGATTTTGACGAAACTGATGAAGTTTTGGATGGAAAAGATGAGAATATAGATGAAGATATAGCCGGTGATGCGGATATTGAACAAAACACGGATGAAGAAAATATAGATAATACAGACGGATTCGAAAAGGGGCAGGATTCATCCGAAAATAATGAAAAAATAAAAGAAGATGAAGGAATAACGCCTCCGCCGGCTGATCATAAAAACAAAGTAGTGGCACAGCTTGATGAAGTTACAAAAGAGAGTGAAGAAAAAGCCACTCAGATATTGGATATTATGGATGAAATTTCAGAAAATACCACTAATAATATCAGTTCTTTGAAAAAAGTATTGGAATTCTTTGACAGGCATAAAATATTGTGTAACAAACTTCATGAAAAATTTCCCCATATTAAAATATTTGCCGAAGAAATCGGTGAAATTAATGAAATGATTAAAAAAATTCAAAATGCAATAAACGTTAACAAAACAACATCGGAAAAAATATTTACCGTAATGGACATAATGCAATATCAGGATATTCACAGGCAAAAAATAGAAAGGGTTATTAATATTATGAGAGCCTTGATTAAATATATGAATAAATTATTTGAAAGCAGTGTGGAAGATAAAAAAAGGGTTCAGAGCGCAAAGCATATTCACGGAGATGAGACTGATGATATTTTAAGCGATAAAGACATTGAATCTTTGCTTGATAAATTCGGGGTATAAATGAAAAAAGTAGAATTACTTTCACCCGCCGGAGATTTTGAAAAATTGCAAATAGCCATTTCTTACGGTGCAGATGCCGTTTATGCGGGAGTCAGTAATTTTTCGCTAAGGTGTCGAAGCGGAAAAGAGTTTGATTATGAAACATTTAAAAACGCCGTGGATTACGCCCATTCCAAAGGTGTAAAAGTTTATGCCACTGTTAATTCATTTCCTTTTGAATCTCAGCTAAATCTTATGAAAGGCCATATAAAAAAACTTAAAAGTATAGGCGTGGATGCTTTTATTGTTTCGACACTCGGGGTTATCAAAAAAGTAAAAGAGATAGCCCCAGAAATAGATATTCATCTTTCAACACAGGCAAACGCGCTTAATTCATGGGATTATGAAGCGTATAAAGATTTTGGGGTCAAAAGAATTATTGCGGCAAGAGAGACAACTCTTGGAGATTTGATAAAGATAAAAAATAAAGTTCCTGATATAGAAATAGAAATATTTGTTCACGGGGCGATGTGTTTTGCGTATTCCGGAAGGTGCCTTTTAAGTGCCGTTCAGTTCGGTAGAAATCCCAATAAAGGGAGCTGCGCGAATGATTGCAGGTATCCGTATATTCTTTATGCCGAAAATCCGGAAACAGGGACTTTGTTCAAAATGGAAGAATATGAAAAAGGCACTTATATAATGAATTCAAAAGATTTGTGCTTAATTAGGCATATTCCTGAGATTTTAAATGCTGGAATAGTTGACAGTGTAAAAATAGAAGGCAGAACAAAAGCATCTTATTATGTCGGTGTTGTTACAAAAGCATACAGAAACGCGATTGATGAATGGTATGGCAAAGGAGAATGCGATTGCGATAAATATTATAAAGAGATACTTACCACTAAAAACAGAGGTCTTACAGATGCATATCTTGTAAAAAGACCGTTTGAAAGGCATGATACTCAAAATCTTGAAACTTCTTTAACATACGGAGATTGGCAGGTTGTGGGAATTGTAAATAAAGACGAAAAAAGTTTTATGTGCAAATATAAAATTTTTCCTGGAGATATTCTTGAGATATTTCTTCCAAAAAATGCTAAAATTTCACCATGTAAAAACGATATAGGCGAAATATACGAAGAAAAAGGGCTATGGTATTTGAAACTGAATAAAATAGTTACAAAATCTTCTAAAGAATTAAGCAGTGTCCACAGCGGCAATCAAAATCCTATAATGCTTCCGTGCAGGTTGCCTTATCTTGCTTTTTTAAGAAAAAAGACAGGGTTTAAATCTAACGGAATATAAAAAATGAAAAAATATTAAAAAATGTTGAATAAATTTCGAAGGAGAAATAATGAAATTTGTTAGTGTAATGATGGGGAGCAAAAGTGATTATGAGGTAATGAGAGAGGGCGTTAAAATTTTAGAAAAATTTCAGGTTCCGTATGAACTTTTAATAACCTCTGCCCACAGAACGCCCGAAAGAACGCATAATTATGTGATAGAATCGGAACAAAAAGGGGCTCAGGTATATATATGCGGAGCCGGAATGGCAGCTCATTTGGCAGGGCTTGTCGCATCTCTTACAACCAGGCCGGTAATCGGCGTTCCGATGTCCAGCGGTATGATGGACGGGCTGGATGCACTTCTTAGTACTGTTCAAATGCCAGGAGGTATGCCTGTCGCAACATTGTCAGTAGGAAAAGCAGGTGCTAAAAATGCAGCGTATCTGGCGCTTCAAATATTAGCTAACAGTAATGAAGAATTAAAAGCGAAACTTGAAGAAGACAGAATTGCACAGGCCAAGAAAGTTGAAATGGATTCAAAAGAAGTGGAAGTAAGACTGAATTAATGCAAACCTGGTTAAATATAAAAGAATTTTCCAAACTCAGCGGCAAAACAAAAGAAGAAATAATTTCTTTATGCAGAGAAAAAAAGCTAAAATGCAAAAAAACCAAAGACGGTATTTTTGTGGAGGTTGAATCTTTAGCCAGAGCAATTGTGCCGGTAAACGAGCTTAAAATTATAGAAAAAGAAAGTTCAATAGCCGAACGTACAATAGGGATGCTTTTGAATTTGCATGAAAAAGTGCTGATGGGCAAAGATGAAACAATTTCTTCTTTAAAAGAGGAAAATGCTTTTTTAAAAGAGTCTATTTATTCTATTCAGGAAGTTTATGATGAATCTAAAATTACTGTAAGAAGGCTTCAAAAACAGCTTGAAATATGCCAGGAAGAGCTGGAATTTTGCAGAAAGAAATATAAATTAATGTGGGGCAGGGTGCTTAAAAAAGAAGAGAAATAAATTATAAATGTTAAAAGGAGGATAAATGGTTCAAAAAAGAGTTATTCTTTTTTCAGCTCCGGGATGT
>CAYPHV010000025.1:0-9053 GCA_964410645.1 uncultured Nautiliales bacterium | reverse complement strand
AAAAGGAGGATAAATGGTTCAAAAAAGAGTTATTCTTTTTTCAGCTCCGGGATGTGCATGGTGCAACAGGGCTGAACAGTTTTTTAGAAAAAATAATATAAAATTTAAAAAAGTGGATATTTACAAAGATCAAAAAGCTGCGCGAGATTGTGAAAAACACGGTTGCAGGGGTGTTCCTGTGGTTTTAATAGGAAGCAGATGGATTTGCGGATTTAACGAATCTTCCATAAAAAAAGAGCTTGGAATAAAATGAATATAAAAAAGAACTGTTATTTATGTATTTATACCCAGATTTATAATGTGACAGTAAGATTAAATCTTGATGAAAAAATTTCAGGTGAAATATTAAGAGCGACGGCAAAAGATCTTTCTAAATATGACTTAACGTCTAAGCCTCCGTTGGTAGCGGCTGATTTGTATTCAAACGTTTCAAAAATTTTGAATAAAAAAGATTTGTTTGAAGAAGCAAAGAAAACATCCATAAGCGAAGCCAAAAATATAAAACCTGTATTGAAAGAAAAACTTTTAAAATCAAAAAACAGATTATTTGATGCCTGTAAAATTGCCGTTGCCGGAAACGTTATTGATTTGGGCGTTAATCAAAAATATGATATAAAAAAAGAATTAAAAAGAATTTTTGAAATGAATTTTTATAAAAATGACTTTTTTGAATTTGAAAAAAAAATAAAATCTGCAAAAACCGTGTGTTATTTGGCCGATAATGCCGGCGAAAATATTTTTGACGAAATATTGATTGAAACGATAAAAGAGATAAATTCATCTGTTCGTATTTATTATATTGTAAGAGGGAAACCTATAATCAACGATGTAACAAAAAAAGATTTAAAAGGGCTTGATATTTGGAACTTAGCCGATGTTATAGACAGCGGAGTTGATACTCCAGGATTTTGTCTGGAAAAAGCCAATAAAAATTCACTTGAAATTTTTTATAATTCGGATATGGTAATAAGCAAGGGAATGGGAAATTTTGAGTCTCTTTTTGGCGAATGCAAAAAAGAAATTTTTTATATGTTTAAGGTGAAATGCGAACCGGTGGCAGAGATTTCCGGTTCCAAAAAAGGCGAATATATGCTTTTTAAAGGGTTAAATTAGTATAATTTTATTAAAAAAGGAAATTAATGTTATATTTTAGCGATTTGTTGTTAAAACTTCAGGAATTTTGGAAAAATAAAGGATGTAATATTGTTATGCCTTATGATTTGCCAAGCGGGGCCGGGACATTTCATCCGGCAACCCTGCTCAGAAGTTTGGAAAAAGGACAGTGGAATGTGGCTTATGTGGCTCCAAGCAGGCGTCCGACTGACGGGAGATACGGAGAAAATCCAAACAGACTGGGAAGCTATTATCAGTTTCAGGTTATTATGAAACCAAGTCCCAAAAATATTCAGGATATGTATTTGGAATCCCTTGAATATCTGGGACTTAACTTAAGTGAGCATGACGTAAGATTTGTGGAAGATAACTGGGAAAGTCCGACCCTTGGAGCATGGGGGCTCGGATGGGAAGTGTGGCTTGACGGGATGGAAGTGACACAGTTTACATATTTCCAACAGGTAGGAGGTATTAAAACGTTTCCGGTGCCTGTGGAGGTGACTTACGGGACTGAAAGACTTGCCATGTATCTTCAGGGCGTTGATAATGTTTTTGATATAAAGTGGAATGAAACTACAACATACGGAGATATGCATAAGGAAAGTGAATTTGAATTTTCAAAATATAATTTTGAGGTTGCGAGTGTCAATATGCTTTTTTCCTGGTTTAATGACGCAAGAATGGAAGTAAAAAAATGTATAGAAAATAAATTACCGCTTCCCGCTTATGATTATACGATTTTAGCGAGTCATATTTTTAACGTGCTTGATGCAAGAAAAGCGATTTCTCAGACCGAAAGGCAGAATTATATTCTAAAGATTCGAGAACTTTCCACATCGGTTGCTAAAGCATATGTTGAAAACTGCAATAAAGAAAAAAAATGAAAATAAGAACAGTCTATGATTATCTAAATGATATATCGCCTTTTTCATTGCAGGAGGATTGGGATAACAGCGGGCTTAATGTTGGCGATTTTAACGATAATATAGACAGAATTTATATAAGCCTGGATATTGATGAAGAATTAATTGAAAAAATTAAGCCGGGTTCGCTTATAATCACTCATCATCCTTTAATTTTTAAACCTGTTAAAAAAATTATACCGGACAGATTTTCAACAAAGCTTTTAATCAAAATGATTCAAAAAAATATTTCTAATATCGCAATGCATACAAATTTTGACAAAACACACCTGAATGAATATTTTGCAAAAAAAGTGCTTGAATTTGACGGTGTCAGTAAAGATTTTATTTTTTATGCAGATATCGATATGAATTTTAATAAGCTGGTTGAATATGTCAAAAGAAAAATGAATTTAAACGTGGTTAAATGCGTTAAGGCACAGGAACAAATTAAACGTGTTGCAATAACAACAGGTGCGGGAATGGGGTTACTAAATTTTATTAAAGCAGATTGTTTTTTGACAGGAGACATAAAATATCATGAAGCTATGGATGCGAAAACCAGGGGTATCAGCTTAATTGATATTACTCATTATTCAAGTGAAAAATATTTTGTCGATTGTCTTGGGGATGTGCTGGAACTGGACGCGGATATAATAAAAACAAATTCGGGTGATCCGTTTATTTTGATATAATTTTATTAAAAAAGGTAAAAAATGAATAAATTTTTGGAAGAATTAATTGAATTAAACAGGCTTGAAAGAAATCTGAGCGAACTTGAGCCTGTTGAAGAAAGAATCAAAGCTCCTCTTACGAAGCTTGAAGGTAAGAAAAAGTCTTTGGAGGACAGATCTGAAAAACTGGAAGAAGAAATTAAGAACATAAAACTTAAAAAAAGTAAAAATGAATTATTAATAACTGAGCTTAAAGAAAAATTAATCGATATTGAAGGAAAACAGAATAAAGTTAAAACAGAAAAAGAATTTAAATCACTCCAAATAGAAGAAGAATTGGCACGTGAGCAAATTGAAAGTGCAAATGAAGAAATTGCAAGATTTGAAAAAATTTTAGAGAAAAAAGAAGAAGAAAAAGAAACTATAAAAGAAGAAATGGAAAAAGTCGATGCCGAAATTACTTTAGTAAGGGTTGATGTCGATAAAAAGCTAGGTACAACAGCAAAGCAAAAAGGAACTTTTTATAAAAAAAGAGATGAATTGATTAAAAAAATGAATCCTAAAATTTACAGATTTTATGAAAAAATTAAAAGATGGGCCGGAATAACGGCAGTAACACCTGTTAAAAAACAGGCGTGTACCGGATGCAATCTTAGAATAAACGATAAAATATTCAGCGAAGTAATTAAAGGCGAAGAAATAGTTACATGCCCTCATTGCGGCAGAGTATTGTTTATAGACAGTGAAAATGACGAAAGCGGTGAGCAAAAATAAGCGAATCTGACCGCGATAAAATATGAAAAATAATATTTTTACTTTTTTTTATTATATTTTTACTTTTTTTATTTATTTATTCTTTTTTCCTTTTTTAATATTTTTAAGTTTTAGAGCCAAATATAAAAAATCCATTCCTGCAAGATTTTTTCTTTATAAAAATTCTTCTTTTACCGATAAAACTTATTGGTTTCATGCCTGTTCCCTCGGAGAAGTAAAATCGTTAAAACCCATATTGGAAAGATTGGGCAAAGTTAATTTGAGTGTAATTACAAATACAGGTTTTGATGAAGCAAAAAAGTATAAAAATGCCAATGTTAAATTTTTGCCGTATGAAATATTTTTGCCTTTTTGGCTTAAACCCTGCAAATCTTTGATCGTAGTGGAAGCGGAATTCTGGTATATGCTTTTTTATCTGGCTAAGAAAAGATGTAATAAAGTAGTTTTGCTCAATGCCAGAATCAGCGAAAAAAGTTATCCCAAATACGCCAAATTCAGATGGTTTTACAAAAAAATATTTGAAAATATAAATATCGTTTTAGCCCAGAGTGAGATTGACAAAAAAAGACTTATTTCTTTAGGGGCAAAAAATGTAAAAGTTGTAGGAAATATAAAAACATACGGAGAATTTAACATTTCAAAAAAATATATTAAAAAAAAGCCCCTGATTGTTTTGGCTTCCACACATAAAAATGAAGAAGAATTAATATTGCCGCATATTGATTTGGCAAAATATCAGGTTGCCGTGGCGCCAAGGCATCCGGAAAGATTTGACGAAGTAGAAAATATTATGAGAAAATTTGGAAATGTGAAAAGAATAAGCGAACAAAATGAATTAAACGAGGATTTGATGCTTATAGATAAAATGGGGGAACTGGTCAATTTATACGCTGTCAGTGACATTGTGATACTTGGAGGCAGTTTTGTAGACAATGTGGGCGGTCATAACCCAATAGAAGCGGCATATTTTAATAAACCTATAATCAGCGGGAAATATTATTTCAATCAAACAACATTGTATAAAGAAGTAGAAAATATTGTAGTTTGTGAAGCCTGGGAAATAAAAGAAAAAATAAAAACGTTAAAGCCAACAAAGATTAATAATCAGGTCGATTTGGACAAAATAGTTAAAATTATAAAGGGATAAAATGTTTTATGAAATAAAAGACGATAAAATAGTTATTTTTGTAAAAGCCCAGCCGAATTCTTCAAAAAATAAAATTGCAGGACTTTACGGAGATGCGCTTAAAATCAATATAAAAGCTCCGGCTGTGGACGGTGCGGCAAATAAAGAACTTATTAAATTTTTAAATAAAACATTTAAAATTCCCAAAAGAGATATAGTTATAAAAGGAGAAACCAGTAAGAAAAAAAAAGTCACTTTGCCTATGAACAATAAAATAGAAGAATTTTTAAACGGACTCAAAAAAAATAATAATTAACGTTTTAATAAAAGGCTTTATTATGATGACTAACGAAGAAATTGCAAAAATATTTGATCAAACAGCCGATTTGCTTGAAATAAAAGGAGAAAATCTTTTTAAAGTAAGAGCGTATAAAAATGCGGCAAAACTTATAGAAAATTCAAGTAAAGATTTCAATAAATTAGTAAAAAGCGGTTTTGATTTAACCCGTTTGCCAGGTATTGGAAAAGATTTAAGCAAATATATAAAAGAGATAGTCGAAACGAATAAATTTCATAAACTTGAAAAACTCAAAAAAGAAATTCCTGAAGGACTTGTGGATATGCTTAGCATTGAAGGGCTTGGGCCTAAAAGAGTCAGGCAGATTTATGATGCTTTCGGCGTTACAAATTTGGATGAATTAAAAAAATACGCAAAAAACGGAGAACTTGATAAGATTCCCGGATTTGGAACCACTTTGATAGAAAAAATTTTGAAAGGGATAAAACAGCTTAAAAAAGCCGGCATTAGATTTTTATGGGCTGATGCCGAAAAAACAGCTGAAAAGGTAAAAGAATATTTATCTAAATTTCCAGGTGTTGAAATAGTTGAAATTGCCGGAAGTTACAGAAGAAGAAAAGAAACAGTGGGAGATTTGGATATTTTGGTAGTTGCCGAGGATTATCCGAAGGTAAGTGAATATTTTATTAAATATCCGCATATAAAAGAAGTGTATTCGGCCGGACTTACACGTTCAACTGTATTTTTGGACAATAACCTTCAAATAGATTTAAGAGCTGTCGGTAAAGAAAGCTATGGAAGTGCTCTTCATTATTTTACGGGCAGTAAATCACACAACATTTCTATAAGAAAAATGGCTATTGAATTTGGAATGAAAGTTAACGAATACGGGGTTTATAAAAACGATAAAAGAATAGCCGGGAAAAGTGAAGAAGAAGTATATAAAGCTGTGGGGCTTAAATATATTGAGCCTGAACTCAGAGAAAACAGAGGTGAAATTGAAGCGGCTAAAAATAACAATTTACCAAAACTTATTACAGCAAATGATATAAAAGGCGATTTAAAAGTCTGTTTTAATGAAAATATCAGAGAAATTATCAATGAGGCTGAAAAAAAAGATTATAAATTTTTGGGAATTTGTACAAAAAATATTGAAGATTTGGAAAAAATAAAAAAATTAGAATCAAAACTGAAAATTTACAGTGCGATTGAATGTAAAATAGATAAAAACGGAAATTTAAACTATTCAGATAAAGATATTGAAAAATTTGATATTGTATATGGAAGTGTTGAGGATAATTTTGATTTAGATAAAAACCATCAGACTAAAAGGATTTTAAAAGCACTTAATAAAATTGATATTTTATCTCATCCAATGTGCAGAAAAATTCAGGAATTTGACGGAATTGATGTTGATTTTGGCGATATATTAAAAGCTGCGAAAGAAAAAAATAAAATACTCGAAATTGACGCAAGAAGCAATAAACTTGATTTGGATGATTCTAAAATAAAATCGGCAAAAGAGGCAGGCGTTAAAATGTGTATAAATTCTTATGCTACAAATAAAAAAGAGCTTGATAATATGAAATACGGATTGAATCAGGCAAGAAGAGGCTGGGCTGAAAAGGAAGATATATTAAAATCTTTTTCAAAATAGAAAATATCTTTTTTTATTATGTCGGAAAGTTTTTTTATGTCTTTTTTATTTTTTAACTTATGGGAAAGAACTAAAAAATTAAATAAAATATGCCAAATAGAACCCCTTAAAAGTTTGTAGGCGGAAGGATTTTTTTTCATATAGGCTGTCGTTAAATCTTCTATAAAATCAATTGTTCCTGTGATTTCTTTATAACCGCTCATTTTTAAATGAAAAGATTTGGAAATTGCTTTCAACAGGGGCATAAAATCAGGAGATTTTTCTGTATATTTTTTGGTTGTAAATGCTGCTAAAATTGTTTTTTTATATTTTTCTTTATCTATTTTTGGTAATGTTTTGTCTTGTAAAGTTATACTTCCTTTAATAAAAGCCCCGTCGCTTAAATTATAAACTTTTAAGTTTTTCAATTTAATTAATTTTTCAATTGCGATTTTGCTTGAAAGAAACAGGGAATCGGTATAAATTTTTTCGGATAAATTTCCTTTAACTTCTATTCCTCCGGCTGTTTCATCTTTTAAATTATCATATATGCTTCCTTTTGCATGCTTTTTTTCTCCAAGCTTATATCCCAAATCCATACCTGCTAAATAAATTTCATTTGTAAAATTGGCTGCAAAACTAATACCTGTATTTCCTACAATAGGAGAAGAAAATATTAGCGGATTTGGATAATATTCTTCAAACGTAAAGCCTTCCCTTATATACATCAAGGGATTTTTGGCCATTTTGAATATTTTGGGATTAACAACATTTGCCCCTATAAAAAATCCTTTGTATTTAGGCAAAATATCTTCGAGGGCTTCTACCAAAAAATCTATTCTTTCCTGTTCAATATGAAAATCACTGGTTATCCCGGCTTTTATCAAAGGCTTTAAGGCGGTTCCAACAGAAACAATAATCATAGAATCTTTGTTTTTTTTAATAAAATCAATATTTTTTTCCAAACTTTTTCCGTTTGCCACTATGCAAAAAGGAATATCTAAATTTACCGAATCTTTTAGCAGGGGATATTTGTTAATATTGTTTTTGTGATTTTTTATTCCCTTGATTTCGTCTTCATACGTTCCCCATCCTCTTATATTGGCCTGGCTGAATTCGTTAAACTTTTTTTTGGCATTTTCTATTGTCCAATGGTTGTAAGATGTAAGTTCTAACTGCATAAAACTTGATGTTACCACTCTTTCCTGAAAAAATTTTTCAATAATTGCTTCGTTTAATTCTCCTCCGATTTGGATAAAAAATCTTTCCCCCAGTTTATTGTATATTTTTTCATAATCTACAAAATATAAACTTATTGCAAAAAATTCAGGGTTGGGCTCATAAACGAGCAATGACTGAAATTCATAATTGTTTACTAAAATATCTAAATGTTTCCCGGCTAACAGTCCGAAAATTACTGTTGCGGGTAAAAATTTTTTGTCAAAATAAAAACCTTCGCTATGGGGCAGTTTATTAAATTTATCAATAAGTTTATTGACGATTTTTCCTGTAATGTAAAATTCTTTTCCCCATTTTGAAGGATTTACAAAAGTAAAATGTTTTTTATATAAAGAATTGTTAATCGGATTATTCGCAAGAATTTTTGAGTCTTCTTCTATAGAACGGGGATAAATTTTATTATTGTTTAAATCGTAAATATTATTATTTTTAATAAAATAATGTTTTTTTAAGTTTTTAATTAGTTCATAATAATGGGGTAAATTTTTATATAAATATTTTATATTTTTTTGAAACAGGTTTTGCATCGCTAAAAATCTTTGTTTTTAGCGAATTATATCTATTGTTTTAATTGAAGTAAAGTCTGAAGCATTTGGTCAGATGTTGTAATGGTCTTTGAATTTGCCTGAAATCCTCTTTGGATAACTATAAGCTGTGTTAAAGCTCTGCTTAAAGCCACATTACTCATTTCAAGTGCGCTTGGCTGAATTGTGCCTCTGCCTCCTGTTCCGGCAGTTCCTATAATCGGATCCCCTGAATTTGGAGAAGCGCTGAAAAGTGTCCCCCCTTTACTCATTAATCCTTCATTATTTACAAATTTGGCCATTGCCACCTGGGCCAGGGAATAGCTTCTTCCGTTTGTAAATACACCAATGATTGTGCCTGTTTGATCAACTACCAGTTGTTGCAAATCGCCTCCTGGATAACCGTCTTGTGTTTGGCCGCTTGTGGAACTTGGGGCTTCGAAGGATGTAATTCCGTCAAATTTTCCCAGTGTTCCCAAATTAAGCTGTATTGACTGCCCTGTTTTTGAGCCGTTATTTGCATTAAATGTAAGACTTGGCGGATTAAATGTTTTTAAACTGCCGTCAGGATTAAATTTGATGTTTCCAAACGCCGGTTCGCCAAGAGTCGATGGCTCTGGGACGTCAGCATACCATTGCCATGTTGTAGGATCGTTTGGATTTGTTGATGTATGATATTTTCTGAAATGAAGGGTTAAAGTGTGTTTGCTTCCCAGAGAATCAAATACATCCATACTTGTTGTGTGTGTTGCGGCGTTCATCGGCTG
>CAYPHV010000024.1:16878-19463 GCA_964410645.1 uncultured Nautiliales bacterium | reverse complement strand
ATTTAAGTCATATAGTAAATATGAGAATTGATTATCAAAATAAAACGTTGATTAAAAAATTTAAAATTAATGATTCTTCAAAAGAAATTGAAATATTTTTAATTGGAGATGTCTATACCGATTTTATGTCTTTGTTCAATTCTATGAAAGGAGGAAATAATGAGTAAAAAGCATAAACATTATCATGACAACGATGCATCTGAAAATAAATCTCAAAATGAAGTTAATGAAGTCAAGAAAGAGGAGATTTGCGATGTGAAAAAAGAAGAAAATACGAAAGAATTTGAAAAACAAAATGCAGAGCTTAAACAGAAGCTTGATGAAGCTTTAAGAGCATATGCCAAATGTGAAAATGATAAAAAAATAACCATGAAACAGGCTAACGCGGCAGCCGATTATGCGTATGAACAATTTGCCAAAGATTTATTGCCTGTACTTGATTCATTGGAACTTGCGCTTTCGCATTCAAATGATATAGAGAATAAATCAGAAGCTTTTGACAAATTGATTGAAGGGGTAAATCTTACCCTTAAAAAAATGCTTGATGTTTTTAAAAATCATGGGATTGAACCTGTTGAACATAATGAATTTAATCCGGAATTTCATCAGGCGATTCAACATGTGCAGAGTGAAGAGCACAAAGATGGAGAAATAGTGGATGTTTGTCAAAAAGGATATAAACTTAAAAATAAATTAATCAGACCGTCTATGGTTACAATAAATAAAAAAAATTAAGGAGGAAATTATGGGTAGAGTTATAGGAATTGACTTAGGAACAACAAACAGTGCTGTGGCATATTTCAATGGAAAAGATTCAAAAATTATTGCGAATAAAGAGGGTAAAAATACCACTCCAAGTGTTGTAGCTTTTACCGATAAAGGTGTTTTAGTAGGAGAACCTGCTAAAAGACAGGCGATTACAAATCCTGAAAGAACAATTTATTCTGTAAAAAGAATTATGGGTATGATGTGTAATGAGCCAAAAGCAAAAGAAGCAAAAAAACATGTTCAATATAAAATTGTTAATAAAAACAATGCATGTGCGGTTGAAATAGACGGTAAAGTTTATACACCGCAAGAAATCAGCGCAAAAATTTTACAAAAATTAAAAAATGATGCAGAAGAATTTTTCGGTGAAGAAGTAACTGAAGCTGTTATTACGGTTCCGGCATATTTTAATGACGCACAAAGAAAAGCAACGCAAGAAGCTGGGAAAATTGCAGGTCTTAATGTTTTGAGAATTGTAAATGAACCGACAGCGGCAGCTTTGGCTTACGGGCTTGATAAAAAAGGCGAAGAAAAAATATTGGTTTATGATTTAGGCGGAGGAACATTTGATGTTACTGTTTTGGAAATAGGAGATGGTACCTTTCAGGTTCTTTCAACTGACGGTAATGCATTTCTTGGTGGGGATGATTTTGACAATAGAGTGGTTAAATGGCTGATCGATGAATTTAAATCTGAAAATGGAATTGATTTAAGTAATGACAAAATGGCTCTTCAAAGATTGAAAGATGCGGCAGAACAAGCTAAAAAAGAACTTTCAGCAAAAGAAGAAACTGAAATTAATTTGCCGTTTATTACAGCTGATGCAAGCGGTCCTAAACATTTGGTTAAAAAAATAAGCAGGGCTAAATTTGAAGCTATGATTGATGATTTGCTAAAAGAAACATTAAAACATATTAGCAATGCGTTAAATGATGCCGGACTTAATAAGAATGAAATAAATGAAATTGTTATGGTCGGAGGATCAACTAGAATACCTAAAGTTCAAACATTAGTAAGCGAATATTTTAATGGTAAAAAACTTAATAAATCTGTTAATCCAGATGAAGTGGTTGCACTTGGTGCAGCAATTCAAGCCGGAGTGCTTAAAGGTGATGTAAAAGATGTATTATTGCTAGATGTTACACCTCTTAGTCTTGGTATTGAAACACTTGGCGGGGTTATGACAAAAATTATTGAAAAAGGTACAACAATACCTGTTAAAAAATCACAGGTATTCAGTACGGCTGAAGATAATCAAACAGCGGTTACAATTCATGTATTGCAGGGTGAAGCTTCACTTGCAAAAGACAATAAGTCGCTCGGACAATTTAATCTTGAAGGAATTAGACCGGCACCAAGAGGTGCTCCACAAATTGAAGTAGCATTTGACATTGATGCAAATGGTATTTTGAATGTTAGCGCAAAAGACAAAGATACAGGAAAAGAACAAAAAATTACAATTTCAGGAAGCTCTACTTTAAGCGAAGAAGAAATTCAAAAAATGGTTAGAGAAGCTGAAGAGGCAAATAAAAAAGAAAAAGAAAGTATTGAGGCAATAAAAGCCAGAAATGAACTTGATGCGGTTGCTTATCAGGCAGAAAAATTTATAAAAGACAATAAAGACAAACTTGGAGATGTAAGCAATTTGGAAGCTAAAATAGCAGAAGCTAAAAAAGTTATGGAAGAACAAAGTGCAGATAAATCTAAAATAGAAAGCTTAAAAAACGAAATTAATACTGAGTTTCAAAAAATTGCTCAAAATATGGCAGCTGCCGGTGGAGCACAAGGTGGAGCACAAGGTGGAGCACAAGGTGGAG
>CAYPHV010000024.1:11962-16778 GCA_964410645.1 uncultured Nautiliales bacterium | reverse complement strand
GGTGGAGCACAAGGTGGAGCACAAGGTGGAGCACAAGGTGGAGAAAACAATCAGAAAAAAGGCGGGGACGACGACGTAATTGATGCGGAAGTCGAATAATTTTTTCTTTCCGTCTTTATTCAAATATTATCTGATGAGTTTATATCTTGAATTATGAATTTTTTAGAGGATATTGTTTTATTGCCGTCGAATATGCTGACTTTCCATTTTCCTGTAAAAAATTTTCTTACAGTTATATCGGAAAATGTTCTCCATCTATAACCCGTATGAAGCGGGAGTTTTATATCCGCATATATATTCCATTGATTATTCGCATATTCTTCCCAAAGAAAATTTATAATTTTATTTTGTTTTATGTTCGTAAAATATGCAAAGGCATATACTTTTTTGTCTTTAACAGTAAATTTATTTGTAATATTAACGGGTGTTAGATGTTTTATATTTCTGCATACGACAAATTGTTTGAGTTCATAACCGAATGCAAAAACCCCTATGATAAAAAAGATTAATTTTTTCATTTGTATCTCCTTTTACAGTACATTTTTTTGTTTATTACTTTCATAAGCCATTTCCATTAAAAATTTTACTGTTGATTCATTATCGTTTGGGCAGCTTATTACTTTATAATTTTTTATGCCTATTTTTTTTGCAAGAGTTCCATATTGTATTTTTAGTTCTAAATCCGTTTCGGAATTATCTATCATAAAAGATATCGGATAAATTAAAACATTTTCATTTTTATATTTTGTAAGTTCTTCTTGAAGATACGGTTTAAGCCATTGTTTATATCCAAATCTTGATTGAAATGCCAAATTTAAAGTTTTAAATTCAGGTAGAATGTTCTTTAATATTTCTATGTGTTCTTTTACGTTATCATAATATTTATCGCCTTTTTCTATCATTTCTTTAGGTAATCCGTGAGCGGAAAAAATTAGATTCCATTTCTTAGGATTATCTATTGAATTCAAAATATTTTCTTTTATTATTTTGTTGAAATTTTTGTTTTTGTAAAATGGTTTTACAATATGTACTTTGCCTTTGTATTTGGTTTTTTTAAGCTCGTCTATACTGCTTTCATATGTCGAAAAAGAATAATGTGGATAAAGCGGCAGAAGAGTTATTTCTTTAAAAGTATGAATTGTTTCCTTTAAATGTGGTTTGGTATATCGCATTGCATATTTAACTTTATCGGTAGTCAAATTTTGCATTTTTTGGGTTAGGCTTTCAGTTATTTTATAAATTCTGCTGCCGCCGATTTTTTCATAGTTTTTCCAAACCCTTTTGTATCTCAGATTTGAAATAAGAGGTGCTAAAAAATATCTTGCGGGAGAAGAAATTATTCTTTTATCCATAAATATATTATATAAAAATTCTTTTAACTCTTTTTCACTCCTTGCCCCGCCCATATTATGAAGTATTATCGCTTTCATATGTTTATATATTCATTGATTTCTATTCCGAAGCCTTTAAGCGCGTTTGGCTCATTTCTATGATTGGCAATTAAGTTTAATTTTTTTATGCCGAGATTTTTAAGAATTTGTGCTCCTATTCCGAATTCTTTATTGTCTTTTGTTTTTGAATCTATAAAAATTATCACTCCGTTATTATATTTTATATATTCTAAAATTTTTTTATATTCTTTCATTTTCTTGTCATCGAGCATAAAATCCACATTTTTACTTACTTTATAAAATTTAATATTGCTTGTTTCTTTTGCGTTATTGACCAATGCATAATGTTTATTTTCCAAATGGTCTTTAAAAATAATTTTTTTGAATTTAACTCCGTCAATTTCTACAGATTTTTCATCGATTTTTTTAATTAAACTTTCAAATTGAAGTCTGTATTCGACTATGTCGGAAATATAGACTATTGTAAGATTATATTTTTTTGCAAATTCCTGTAAATCGCCTCTTCTTGCCATTGTGCCGTCTTCTTTCATTATTTCACAAATGACGGCTACCGGATAAACACCGGCTAAACGGCAAATATCTGTACTTCCTTCTGTATGGCCTGTGCGTCTTAAAACGCCTCCTCTTCGTGCGATTAAGGGGAAAATATGTCCGGGACGGACAAAATCATCCGGTTTTGAAGTGGGGGATGATATTTTTTTTATAGTTATATTTCTTTCATATGCGCTGATTCCCGTCTTGGTTTCTTTTGCATCAACGCTTACGGTAAATGCCGTTGAAAATTTTTCACTGTTTTGAGGAACCATAGGGGTTAAATTCAGTTTTTTGGCTGTATCGTCTGTAACGGGGACGCATATAAGCCCCCGTCCTTTACCGGCTAAAAAATTTACCTTCTGTGGCGTTGAAAAAACGCCCGCATATACCAAATCCCCTTCATTTTCCCTGTCTTCATCATCTATCATTATAATAATAGAACCTTTTTGAATTTCTTCAATAGCTTTTTTTACTCTTTTAATTGAACTGTTTAGCATATATTACCTTTATTACCTTTTTGATATAATTGTATCAAAAAAGGAATAATATGAAGAAGTGGGTATTTTTATTTTCTTTGATTATAGGTATTTTTTTTATAAACGGATGTTTTTTAAATTCTGACGTTTCAAATGTTAAAAATGGATATTTGAATGATTTTAAAACAATTACCGTGGGAGATGCCTTCGATAATTATAAATACTTCACCGATGTAAAATGGGACAGTTTTAAAACTGATAACGGAACTAAAATAGTTGAAGTAAAAGGATATTTAAATAATGATGTAAACAATACGTCTGCAAAAAATGATAATAAAACATATTTGCTAACCCAGTTTACAATAAATCAAGCTGATAATACTTTTAACATATCATATATGGGATTAGACTATAAAGATAAAAACGGCAAGAAAAAAGATGTGTCATTTAGCTCAAAACTTACAAATCTTACTCTTGAATTTATTTATAAGAATAAAAATTTTTTAACAAATTCGGCTTGGAAAATGATGGTTTATTTATCTGCCGCTTTACAATAATGAATAAAGTTTGCTAAATGTTATAAACATTCTTAGGGCATTCATTAAAGTAAGATATTGAATATAGTTTCTGTCTCCTTTAAAATGATAAAGTTCTACTTTTAAATTTTTCCTGTTTGCCACTCCTATATAAACAGTTCCTACGGGCTTTTGAGGCGTTCCACCTGTGGGGCCCGCTATTCCGCTTACAGCCAGTGCATAGTCCGATTTGCTTATTTCAATAGCGCCCAGGAGCATTTCTTTTACTGTCTGTTCACTTACGGCACCGTATTTTTCAAGAGTAAGATTTTCAACTCCGAGCCATTCGTGTTTAATTCTGTTTGCATAGCTTACGACGCTTCCGTCAAAACAGTTGCTTGCCCCTGAATATTTTGTAATGGCGGATGCGATAAGACCTCCCGTGCAGCTTTCTGCAAAAGTTATTTTTTTTGGGGGTAGATTGGAAATGATGTGCTTGAAAATATTACCGAATACGGTAAATGGAATAGCGTTTAAGATTTCTTTTTTAATTTTTTTGTTTAAAGGCTCTGTGTAAATTTCTATAAAATTTCCTTCGTTTTTTATTATCGTATAATCAATTTTTCTTGGAGAAAGTATCGGTTCTATAAACATATTGGCAGTATCTTGATCAACATTAAATATATTTATTTTTTCATATTCCGGGGTTATAATAAAAATTTCCGGAATTTTGTCTTTAAGTAATATTACATTTATTTCATAGCCGTTTATTTCCACTAAAAAACTGTTTTTTGAGTATTTTGCTTTTTGCGGTATTAACTGATTGTCTTTAATAACGGGATTTTGACTAAGCATTGTGGCAATTATTCTGGTAACAAGAGGATATGTACTTGATGAAGTTACAATTAAAGTTGAATCGCTTGGCTTAAAATCTATATCAAAATTATCGATGTATTTTATTTTTTGTGCGGATATTTTTCTATATAATTCTTCCTTTAAAGCCTGTTTAAATTTCCATTCTTTTCCTACAAACATTATTTCCATAATATCTCCTTATGTGTTATAATTTATTATAACCAAAAAAGGAGTGAAAATGGATAAAGATATAAAAAAACTGCCTGAATATTCTTTGCAAAAAGAGAAAGTATTTGATGATAAAGGCAAATTAAAAAATAAATTTTATGAAAAAGTATTATTAAATTTGCAGGTAGAACTTGTGAAACTTCAAACTTGGCTTAAACAAAATAATAAAAAAATGTTGGTAGTGTTTGAAGGTATTGATACTGCGGGGAAAGACGGAACAATAAAAAGGATTTTGGAATATTTGAATCCTAGGTTTGCAAGAAGCGTGGCTTTGGACAAACCAAGTGACAGAGAAAAAAGTGAATGGTATTTTCAACGGTATGTTCCACATTTTCCCGCAGGTGGGGAAATGGTGTTTTTTAACAGAAGCTGGTACAACAGGGCGGGTGTGGAAATGGTGTTCGGATTTTGCAGTAAAGAAGAATATCTAAAATTTTTAAGACAGTGCCCGAGATTTGAGGAATTGATTGTAGACGAGGGTATCAAGTTTTTTAAATATTATTTGAATATTTCCAAGGAAGAAATGAAAAAAAGACTTGAAAAAAGAGAAGACGATCCTCTCAAAAAATGGAAACTCTCAACACTTGACTGGAAAAGTTATAAACATTATGACAATTATCAAAAACTGAAAAAAGATATGTTTGCCGCAACTTCCACTCCGTATGCCCCTTGGATTATTGTTGATGCAAACGATAAAAAAAGGGCAAGAATCAATGTAATCAGGGATATTCTGTCCCAATTTGACTATGACAATAAACAGGAAATCTTTTTTGCCGATTCAAATATTGTAAAAGTA
>CAYPHV010000024.1:0-11862 GCA_964410645.1 uncultured Nautiliales bacterium | reverse complement strand
CATTGTGTATTTGTTTATGGTATAATACATCGTAAAAAAGGAAACTTTTATGGATTATAAAGATACTCTTCTTTTACCCAAAACTACATTTCCAATGCGTGGAAATCTGCCTCAAAACGAACCAAAACGATACAATAAATGGTTTAATGAAAATGTTTATGAAAGAATGAAAAAAAATAGAATTGGTAATGATAAATTTAATTTGCACGACGGGCCCCCTTATGCAAACGGTCATATACACATCGGGCATGCATTAAATAAAATACTTAAAGATATGATTAATAAATTTTATTATTTTCAGGGATTTGATGTGAGATATGTCCCCGGATGGGACTGTCACGGACTTCCTATTGAACAACAGGTCGAAAAAAAAATAGGAAGGGCCAAAAAAGAGAGTCTGCCTAAAACAAAAATAAGACAGTTGTGCCGTGAGCATGCCGCTAAGTTTATAGAAATTCAAAAAGAAGAATTTAAATCGCTTGGCGTTATAGGAGACTGGGATAATCCTTATAAAACAATGGACTTTAAATTTGAAGCCAATATTTATAAAGCTTTAAGCGAAATTGCAAAAAAAGGTCTTTTGATTGAAAGAAGTAAGCCTGTATTTTGGTGTATGCATGATAAAACGGCTCTTGCCGAAGCTGAAGTCGAATATGAGGAAAAAGAGGATTATTCAATATATGTTACTTTTCCTTTAAGTAAAGAGGCCAATAAAACGCTTGGAATAAAAAAAGCAGAAATAATTATCTGGACAACGACTCCGTGGACACTTCCTGCAAATATGGGAATTGCGATTTCTCCCGATGTGAAATATGTTCTTACGGGAGATAATTTTATAGTGGCTAAACCTCTTTATGAAAAATTAAAAGAGGACAAAATTGTAAACGGTGAAATTGTAAAAGAATTCGAGCCAAAAGAACTTGAAGGGCTCAAAGCCGTCAATCCCCTTAATAACAGACTTTCGGTTATACTGCTTGGCGGACACGTAACAATGGACGGCGGAACAGGATGTGTGCATACTGCGCCGGGACACGGTGAAGACGATTATAAAGTTTGGAGAATTTACGGATACGAGGATATTCTTCAGCCTGTAGACGATGAAGGCAGATATTCCCAAATTTTGGAAACAGAAAAATTATTGGGTGAAAATTCAGCTCAGTTTGTCGGAATGCATATTTTTGAGGCTAATGAAAAAATATTGGAACTTCTTGGGGAAAATTTAATCCACTCGAGTAAATTTGTCCATAGTTATCCTCATTGTTGGAGATGCCACAATCCTATTATTTTCAGGGCTACAAAACAGTTTTTTATTGCAATGGATAAAGAAACGGATAATAAAACATTAAGAAAAGAAGCTTTAAAAGAAGTTAAAAATATAAAATTTACTCCTTCAACAGGCGAAAACAGATTAATTACGATGCTTGGTAACAGACCGGACTGGTGTATAAGCCGTCAAAGAGACTGGGGCGTTCCTATTGCCTTTTTTAGAGATAAAACCACAAGGGAACTGCTTATTGACGATGAAATAATAGATTATGTTTATAATATATTTAAAGAACAGGGAGCTGATGCTTGGTATGATTTGAGCATAGAAGAATTGCTTCCGGAAAATAAAAAAAATTTAGCCCCGAATCTTGAAAAAATTCACGATATTCTGGATGTTTGGTTTGACAGCGGTTCTACCTGGTTTGCAGTACTTAAAAGTGGAAATTATGATGCCGGCAGTTATCCGGCGGATATGTATTTGGAAGGCAGTGATCAACACAGAGGCTGGTTTCAAAGTTCTCTTCTCGTATCAACCGCGGTAGAAGACAAGGCGCCGTATAAATCCATTTTGACACATGGTTTTACCGTAGATGAAAAAGGTGAAAAAATGTCCAAATCCAAGGGTAACGTTATTGCGCCTCAGAAAGTCAGTAAAAAATACGGAACTGAAATTCTAAGACTCTGGGTTGCGACCAGCGATTACAGCGGAGATATCAAAATAAGCGACAATATTTTAAAACAGATTTCCGAACAATACAGAAAATTAAGAAATACCATTAGGTTTTTGCTTGCAAACGTAAGCGATTTAGAAGAAATTAAAATAGATAGTCCCGGAATGATAGACAAATGGATACTTGCCCGTGCAAAAAATGTATTTGACGAAGTTATGTATCTGTTTGGAAAATATGATTTCAGTAAAGCGATGCAGCAGCTTAATAATTTTATCGTAACGGAACTTAGCGCAATTTATATGGATGTTTGTAAAGACAGGCTTTACTGCGAAAGTTTAAATTCATCCAAAAGAAGAAATTCTCAAAGTGTAATGGCTCTTATCGCCCAAAAGCTTATCGCTCTTTTGGCACCTGTTGTTACTTATACAATGGATGAAGCAATAGAACATGCGCCGAAAATTATTAAAGAAGATGCAAAAGACGTTTTTGATTTAATATATACCCCGTTAAGCAATATTGAAAATCCTATTGATAAAGAGATTCTTGAAATCAGGGGCAGATTTTATGAAATTGTTGACAAGTTAAAAAAAGAAAAAATTATTAAAGATACGTTGAAACTGGCAATAGAGACCAATTTTGATAAATTATTAACGCAGGAGATGGCTGAATTTTTTAATATCAGTTTGATATGCGATAACATTGAAGGGGAAACTCTGGATGAATTTCATGTAGGTTCCGATGAAAGATTTGTTATAAAAATTAAAAAATCTCCTTTTTATAAATGTCCTAGATGTTGGAGATATTTGAGCGAAAAAGAAAATGAATTATGCTCCAGATGCAAGGAAGTTATGAATGGATAAGCCTGTTCCTTTTTGGTTGGTTTTTTTTACTGCTGTGATATTGGCAGCGGGAAGTGTGGGAATATATTTTTGGCTAAAAAGTCTAATAATAAAGGATAAAAATGATAACATTAAAAGAAGCAATTAATTTACCAAAAGAAGAATTAAAAGAAATCAAAAAAGAAATTCAAAAAAAGGTAAAAGAGCAAAAAGCGTTGGGTGGTTACATTGAACAGTTTCTGGATACTCCTTTAAGCGAAGCGGGGGATGGAATTCCTGTTGCTGTAAAAGACAATATTAACGTAAAAGGGTGGAATGTTACATGTGGTTCTAAAATATTGCAGGGATATGTGGCTCCTTACAATGCAACTGTAATTGAAAAAATGTTAAATGCCGGATTTAGTCCTTACGGTCGGACAAATATGGATGAATTTGCTATGGGAAGTTCAACTGAAACAAGTTTTTACGGACCGACACGAAATCCTTGCAATTTTAACTGTGTTCCCGGAGGCAGCAGCGGAGGAAGTGCAGCTATGGTGGGAGCGGGTCTTGCTATAGCCGCTCTTGGAAGCGATACAGGCGGAAGTATTCGTCAGCCTGCCGCATTTTGCGGAGTAGTCGGAATGAAACCGACTTACGGAAGAGTAAGCAGATACGGATTAGCAGCTTTTTCAAGCAGTCTCGATCAAATAGGTCCCATTACACAAAACGTTGAAGATGCGGCTATTCTTTATAATGTAATTGCAGGAGAGGATTCAAAAGATTCAACTTCGGCTCCTATTGAAAATAAAAAAATTAAATTTAATGAAAACAGAAAACTTAAAATTGCCGTAATTGATAATTATATTAACGAAGCGAATGTGGAAATTAAAAAAAATATTTTTGATGTTATTGACGCTTTGGAAAAAGAAGGGCATACTATAATTCACAAAAATCTTATGAATTCAAAAATAGACGTTGCAACTTATTATGTATTGGCAACTGCGGAAGCCAGTACGAATTTGTCCAGATTTGACGGGATGAGATACGGCAGTAGAATAGAAGGAAAAGATTTAAAAGAAACATATAAACTTACCCGTGCCCAGTTTGGAGATGAGGTTAAAAGAAGAATAATGCTTGGTACCTTCGTTTTAAGCAGCGGATATTATGATGATTATTATATCAAAGCCCAAAAAGTAAGACATTTGATAAAAAATGAGTTTGACAAATTGTTTGATGAAGCGGATTTGGTTATTACACCGGTGACCCCTACAACCGCTTTTGAATTCGGAAGCAAAAAAGATCCACTTGACATGTATTTGAGTGATATCTATACCATCAGCATAAATTTAGCCGGAGTTCCCGCTATTTCACTTCCTGTAGGCAAAGACACAAAAAATTTACCGATCGGAATGCAGCTAATAGCAAAACATTTTGATGAACAGACACTTTTTGACGGAGCTAAAATAGTTGAAAATATTGTAAAGGAAAATAAATGAGAATAAAATATAAAGCTTTAACATTCGAAGATGTTTTATTGGTGCCTCAGCATTCTAATGTTTTGCCAAGAGAGGTCGATCTTAAAACAAGATTTACAAAAAATATAAATTTAAATATTCCTATTTCGTCAGCTGCTATGGATACTGTTACGGATTCACGGGTGGCGATTACTCTTGCGAGACTGGGAGGAATTGGAGTAATTCATAAAAATATGGATATCAAAACCCAGGCAAAAGAAATAGTCAAAGTTAAAAAAAGCGAAAGCGGAATTATAATTGATCCAATCAAAATAGGGCCTGATGAGCCTATATCAAAAGCCCATGAAATAATGGCGACTTACAGAATTTCCGGTGTTCCTGTTGTTGATGGGGATAATAAACTTATAGGGATTCTTACAAACAGGGATTTGAGATTTGAAAAAAATCTTAATAAAAAAGTAAGAGAACTTATGACAAAAATGCCTCTTATTACGGCAAAAGAGGGTATTTCTCTTGAATCTGCTGAAAAAATTTTACATCAAAATAAAATTGAAAAATTGCCTATTGTGGATAAGGAAGAGCATTTAAAAGGACTTATCACTATTAAAGATATTCAAAAGAAAAAAGATTATCCTAATGCAAACAAAGATAAATACGGAAGATTGAAAGTAGCTGCAGCTATAGGTGTTGGCAACGGTATGGAAAGAGCCGGCGCATTGGTTGAAGCCGGGGTAGATGTTATAGTAATAGACTCGGCTCACGGTCATTCCCAGGGGATTTTGGATTTAGTCAAAGCGGTAAAAGAAAAATACGGTGTTGAAATTGTTGCGGGAAACGTTTCAACGGCGTCTGCCACAAGAGATTTGATCAAAGCGGGAGCCGACGGGGTAAAAGTCGGTATCGGTCCCGGGAGTATATGTACAACAAGAATCGTTGCAGGTGTAGGTGTGCCTCAGATAAGTGCGATTGACGAATGTGCAAGGGAAGCTGCAAAATATGATGTTCCCGTAATTGCCGATGGTGGTATTAAATATTCGGGAGATGTGGCAAAAGCTTTGGCGGTAGGAGCAAGCAGTGTAATGATTGGGAGTTTGTTTGCCGGAACCGAAGAAAGTCCCGGAGAAAACATAATATATCAGGGACGTCAATATAAAGCGTACAGAGGAATGGGAAGTATAGGCGCTATGCAAAAAGGAAGCAATGACAGATATTTTCAAGAAGGAACAGCCGCCGATAAACTGGTTCCTGAAGGAATTGAAGGAATGGTTCCGTACAGAGGAAAAATTGCAAATGTGATTCATCAGCTAATCGGTGGGCTTAGATCTTCCATGGGATATTGTGGCGCGAAGGATATTCCGACGTTTTGGGAAAAAGCGGAATTTGTAGAAATTACAAGTGCCGGATTAAAAGAATCATATGTCCATGATGTAACAATAACAAAAGAAGCCCCGAATTATCATCAGTAAAAGCTAAAAAAGCTTTTTTACTATTTCAAATTTATTTGCAGTCATTATGTGAATTTTTGGGTGTTTTTTTCTTAAATTGTTAAATAAATTTTTGCTCAGTTCAAGTCCTATTTTTTCTTCTTCTTTTTCGCCTATTTTGTGTGCTTTAATAAATTTTTCTATCCATTCGTGAGGTACATAAATTCCTGGTACATGAGAATGCAAAAACTGGGCGGTTTTTAATTTGGTAATAGGGAAAAATCCGAAAATAATTTCAAAGTTTTTTCTTTCATCACTAAATTCTTCTTTTATTTTATTTTTTATTTCAAGTATTTTTTTTATAATTTCCATATCGTAAACTGGCTGAGTAATAACTGCTTTTGCTTCGTTTTTGACCTTTTTGTATATTTTTATTTCGATAGAGGAAAAATTTTTAGCATAAGAATTACTTACTACAAAAGGCGTAATTTTTTTTGGTTTTATCTTAAATTCTTTACCTGCATAATCCATTCCATTGTTAAAAGCCCTGATAATTTGTAAAAGCAATATGCTGCTTCCTTCAACAACTCCTTTTGTGTTTGGCTGATCTGACATTTTTGCAGGATCTCCGGTTAGGGCTAAAATATTTCTAATTCCCAAATCATTGGCCCCGAGCAAATCGCTTTGAAGCGCAATTTTGTTTCTGTCTCTCATACTCATTGTGGCAATTACCGGTTTTTTAAATTTTTCCTGCAGTTTAAAAGCCGCAATAATTGAATTATATTTAAGTTTACTTAAAGGACAGTCGGTTGTGGTAAAACCGTCGATATATTTTAATGCTCCGGAATTTTCAATTTTGTCAAGTATGGAATTAAGCGTAGGCAATTTTGGAGGGGTGGTTTCAAGTGTAATTATTTTGTCTTTTAATTTTTCTGATAGCATATAAGCCCTTTTTTGATAAAATTATACAAAAAAAGGTATTTAATGATTCTAATGATTGATAATTATGATTCTTTTACTTATAATATTGTTCAATACTGCCGTGAGCTTGGGGCAAATCTTAAAGTAATAAGAAACGATGAATTAAGTTTCGAAGAAATTAAAAAATTAAATCCGGAAAAAATAATCATATCTCCCGGTCCTTCCACTCCAAAAGAAGCAGGTGTGAGCGTTGAAATTATCAAAAAAACGGACAAACCCGTTTTTGGAGTTTGTCTGGGACATCAGGCTATTGCTTATGCGTTTGGGGGTGAAATAATAAAAGCCAAAAAATTAATGCACGGTAAAACAAGCAATATACAGATAATCAAAGAAGATGACATTTTTCAGGGGCTGCCAAAGAGTTTCAGAGTTACCAGGTATCATTCTCTGGTTGTAAATCAGGAAAATTTGCCCAAAAATATACTTCCGACTTCGTATTCTCTGGATGATCATGAAATTATGTCGCTTAGGATCAAAGACAAACCTGTTTTCGGAGTTCAGTTTCATCCTGAATCTATTATGAGTGAACACGGCAAAGAAATAATAAATAATTTTTTGAAATTATGAAACAGATATTTTGGCCTGTCATTGTTTTATATTATATTTTCTTATACTGGTACAGTACCAGTTTTTTATCTTTTGCTATAGTGGAGGCCAAAAGTATTGACGATTTTTTCATTTTAAAATATATTTTTTATCATTTTTCTTTTGGCAGTGATTATACGTTAAGATTAATTCCTTTAAGCTTTTCATTTTTTAATTTGATTCTTTTTTATAATATTGCCGGAATATGTGTTAAAAAAAACAAATATTACGTAACTTTTATTTTTGCCTTGATTCCGGGATTTATTGTTTCATCCGTAATAATTAATAAATCTGTTATTTTAATTTTTATGATTCTTTTATTTATATATTCTTATAAAAAATTTAGAATTTTCTCCTATTTTTTACTGATTTTATATGCATTTGCGGATTATAGTTTTATTGCTCTTTATTTTAGTCTTATTTTTTATGCGATATATAAAAAAAACACCAAATTTTTATTTTTCGTATTATTTTTGTTAGCTGTAAACGCAAATTATTTTAATTATCATATAGCAGGTAAGCCGGAAGGATTTTTACCGGATGTTTTAGGTACTTATTTTTTAATTTTTTCTCCGTTGGTTTTTTTGTATTTTTTATATACAATTTATAAAGGCTTTTTTTTAAAAAAAGATATTTTATTTTTTATCGGGGCTTTTAGTTTTTTGATATCTTTACTCCTTTCATTTAGGCAAAGAATCAGAATAGATGATTTTGCTCCGTTTGTTTTGCCCTATGTAATTTATATGATAAAAGTATTTATGGTTTCATATAAAGTGAGGCTTCCTAGATTTAGAAAAAGTTACAAATTTTTGTTTGTAACACTGTTTTCAAGTATGATTATTTTTGATATATTGCTTTTTTTGAACAGTTATACGCCTGCGCGTAATCTTAGCGGCAGTTTTTATTTTCTTAAACCGCTGGCAAATATTTTAAAGCATAATTATATTGATAATATTCAATGTAGAAATAAGTATTTATGCGAATGCTTAAAATTTTACGGGATACATGAAGGAAATAAATATTTTATTTTTTATAACAGGCATAAAGAAAGAGTTTCAATATTTCACAGTAAGAAAATCATTTTGGATATTAATGTTTCAAAACTTAACACTTTGTAAAAATTATTTTTATAAGGGTTTAATTTGTTTAAATGTTAAATTTAATAATGCTACAATTTTTAAAATAAAATAGAAGGAGTATTAATGGCTCAAAAACCTATACGTGAATATGACGGTAAGAAACTTTTTAAAGAAAATTGGGAACACTATTTTAGTGGATTAAATTATCCGTTTGAAAGTGTTGTGGTTACAAATGGAAACGAATTAAAAAAACTGGCTGAAAAGAAAGAATATAAATGGCTTAACGAAAAACCTCTTGTTGCAAAACCTGATATGCTTTTTGGAAAAAGAGGAAAAAATAATTTGGTTTTATTCAAAGTAAACAAACCCGGTGATGTTACTCTCAAAGATGCAGCAAAATGGATTGATGAAAAAAGAAGTCACGATATAACATTAATAAGCGGGCAGAAGGGAAAACTTACTCATTTTATTATAGAACCTTTTACGCCGCACAGTGAAGATGAAGAATATTATATAGCGGCAACCACTTTGGATGCCAATCATGATGTGCTTTATCTAAGTGCCCACGGGGGTATGGAAGTTGAAGAAAACTGGGATAAAGTAACAGAGATTAAAATACCTATTGATATGGATGATGTAAGCATTGAACATTTAATAAGGGCAAATATTCCATCTGATGTTCCCGAAGATAACAAAGAAAGATTTATAACATTTGCGGAACAGTTTTATAAATTCTTTAGAGATTTGAATTTTGCATATTTAGAAATAAACCCTTTGGTATTAAAAGAAAATAATGTATATGTTCTTGATCTTGTTGCAAGAGTTGATGATACTGCCGGATTTTTAATGAAAGACAAATGGGGTAAAATGGAATTTCCGACACCGTTTGGAATGCCGGAGAAATCTCCGGAAGAAAAAATTATTGCCGATGCGGATTCAAAAAGCGGGGCTTCGCTAAAACTTACAGTTTTAAATCCATTGGGTAGAATTTGGACACTTGTCGCAGGCGGCGGTGCTTCAGTTGTTTATGCGGATACCATTGCAGATTTGGCCGGAGGTGTCAGTGAACTTGCAAATTACGGTGAATATTCCGGTGGTCCTACAACAGATGAAACAAGATTTTACACTGAAACTGTTCTTGATTTAATGACCAGGGAAAAAGACCAAAAAGGCAGAGATAAAATTTTAATAATTGGCGGTGCAATTGCAAACTTTACCGATATTGCCAAAACGTTTACCGGAATTATTCAGGCATTTAATAAATATGCAGATAAAATGAAAAATGTAGGCGTTAGAATTTATGTAAGACGTGGAGGGCCAAACTATGAAAAAGGACTCAAAGATATAAAAATAGCGGCTGATAAATTAGCTCTTCCAATTAAAGTTTACGGACCCGAAACACATATTACCGATATTGTAAGAATGGCACTTGAAGAAGATAAAAAAGGAGTAAAATAATGGCTAATGAATTATTTACAAGGGATACACAGGCAATTTTTTGGAATAACAATAGAGCGGCAATTCAAAGAATGCTTGATTATGATTATGTAATTAATAGGAAAACTCCATCTGTTGGAGCTATTGTAGCACCGACAAGTAATAATAAATTTGAAAAATTTTTTTATGGGACTGATGAGGTTATGATTCCAATTTACAGAAGCACGGCTGATGCGGTAAAAAATCATCCAAATGCCGATGTGTTGCTTAATTTCGGTTCTTTTAGAAGGGCATATGATGTAACAAACCAGGCGCTTGATATGAATCAGTTTAGAGTAATTATGATTACCGCTGAAGGAATTCCGGAAAGACTTGCCAGGCTTATGAATAAAAAAGCAAGAGTTAAAGGCGTGATTATTATCGGACCTGCAACCGTAGGCGCTATTGCGCCCGGAGCTTTTAAAGTTGCCAATATCGGCGGAACTATTGAAAACATTGTAAAATCTAAACTCCACAGACCCGGAAGCGCCGGACTTGTAACAAGAAGCGGCGGATTGTTTAACGAACTAAGTAATATTATATCTCTTAACGCCGACGGAATTGCCGAAGGCGTTGCAATAGGCGGGGACAGATTTGTCGGAAGTGTATTTATCGATCATCTTTTAAGAATGGAAAAAAATCCAAAAGTAAAATATATGATATTACTTGGCGAAGTCGGAGGAAGAGAAGAATACAAAGTAATCGAAGCTATTAAAAATGGGAAAATTACAAAACCGGTTATCGGATGGTGTATAGGTACAATTGCCAAATATTTTAGTAGCGGTGTTCAATTTGGGCATGCGGGTGCGAGTGCCAATGCCGAGGCTGAAACAGCTGCAGCTAAAAATAAGGCTATGAAAGAAGCCGGTATATATGTTCCTGATAATTTTAATGATTTACCACTTGTAATCAAAGGTGTTTATGAAGAATTAAAGGGTAAAGGCGTTATCCAGGATATTAAAGAACCCGAAGTTCCTCCGATTCCGGAAGATTACAATAAAGCGCTTGCAGCTGGTAAAATCAGAAAGCCGAGAAATTTTGTTTGTACTATTTCAGATGATAGAGGAGAAGAAGCCGTATATGCAGGTATTCCAATTTCTCAGGTGGCAACACCGGATACAGGTTATAGTATTGGAGACGTTATTTCACTTTTGTGGTTTAAAAAAAGATATCCAAAATGGGCTACAGATTTTATAGAAACAGTTATTAAAACAGTTGCCGATCACGGTCCTGCTGTAAGCGGTGCTCATAATGCAAAAGTTACGGCAAGAGCCGGAAAAAGTGTAGTTGAAAGTTTGGTAACCGGACTTTTAACAATTGGACCGAGATTTGGCGGTGCAATTGACGGTGCCGCAAAATATTTCAAATATGCATATGATAACGGTATGAGTCCAAAAGAGTTTTTGGTATATATGAAAAAGCAGGGTATTCCGATTCCGGGAATTGGACATAGAATTAAATCTGTAAGAAATCCCGATAAAAGAGTTGAAGGGCTTAAAAAATATGTAAAAGAATTTTTTCCTGCTTCGCCTCTTTTGGAATATGCATTGGAAGTGGAAAAAGAAACAACTTCTAAAAAAGAAAATTTAATTTTAAATGTTGACGGGACGATTGGTATTTTAATGGTTGACATGTGGAGGGCATTGGGATATACTGAAAAAGAAATTAATGACTTTATAGAAAGTGGGACTTTAAATGCATTCTTTATTCTTGGAAGAAGTATCGGATTTATCGGACATGTTCTTGATGAAAAAAGGCTTAAAATGCCAATGTACAGACATCCGTGGGATGATATTCTTTACCAAGTTGAAAAAGCTGAAGAAATTAAATAAAAAGATGGTTTTAAAACCATCTTTTACTATGCTTGAACTTGTTGTTGTTATTATAATAATAGGTATTATGGCGTCTGTAATTAATATATCTATTCCAAATAATAAACTGCGAAATGCAGCGGATGAAATTGTTTTGAGAATAAATACCACTCGTTCTCTTGCCCTGAAAGACGATAAATATCAGCCTTTTCCTAAAAATAATACTTCAACTGAATATAATAGAAGTAAATATTGGTTTAAACAGTGGTGGCA
>CAYPHV010000023.1:11517-20118 GCA_964410645.1 uncultured Nautiliales bacterium | reverse complement strand
ACACATTGCTGTCGGGTCTTGCAAAATAGATATATTCAAAAATACACTGTTTGGGAGTAGGTTCAAAAATCATTTCGCTTTTGATTTTCTCGTTTTCAAAAATAACCATTTCCCCGGGTTTTATGTCTCTTATAAAATCAGCTCCCACAAGTTCAAAAGCGCATGTTTCGCTGGCAACAATATATCCACCCGAACGTATTTTACCAAGAGAAAGAGGTCTGAATCCGAATGGGTCGCGTATGGCAAACATTTTGGTTCTGCTCAAAATAACAAGAGAAAAAGCTCCTTTTATTTTTTTCATAGCATCAATTATTCTTTGTTTTAAAGTGTTTTTTGTATAATCTTTGGCAATCAAATGGATTATATTTTCTGTATCCATATTTGTTTGGAAAATAGCGCCTTTTTTTGTAAGTTCTTTTCTTATTTCTTTTGCGTTAACCAAATTTCCGTTATGAACGATTGAAATTTCTCCAAGTCCGTATCTGGCAAAAACAGGCTGGGCGTCAAGAATCGAATCGTCGCCTGCGGTGGAATATCTTGTATGACCTATTGATATATCTCCTTTTAAAATATTAAAGTGTTTTTCTTTGAATATTTGAGTAACCAGTCCCCTGTCTTTTACAGTTTTAATATGTTTTCCATCGGTTGTGCTGATTCCTGCTGCTTCCTGACCGCGGTGCTGCATTGAAAAAAGAGAATAGTAAGCGAGTTTACTTGAATTTTCATTACCGTAAATTCCTACGATTGAACACATATTTTAATCCTTTAGTCCTAAAGCGTCATTTATTGAATAAAGCCCCGGATTTTGATTTATTAACCATTTTGCCGCTTTTATCGCACCTCTTGCAAATGTTTCCCTGCTTGTTGCTGTGTGATTTAATTCTAAAAATTCGCCGTCATTATAAAATCCTACGGTATGTCTTCCCACAACATCTCCTCCGCGCAGGGCAAAAACGCCGATTTCGTTCTTGGTTCTTGCTCCCACATGGCCGCTTCTTCCTGTAATCATTACATCTTTAAGCTCAAGTCCTCTTGCTTTTGCACAGGATTCAGCCAGGTTTAAAGCAGTGCCGCTAGGGGCGTCGACTTTGTGTCTATGATGTTGCTCCACTATTTCAATATCAAAATCTTTAAGTTTTTCACTTACCGTTTTTACAAGTTTATTCAAAATTGCAACGCCTAAACTCATATTTGTAGCATATAAAACAGGCGCTTTTTGGCTTGCCTCAATCATTAAATTTTTTTGATGATCATTAAGCCCGGTTGTTGCAATTACGAGGGGTTTTGGATTTTCAATTGCTGCTTCAAGTAAATTTTGAGTGGCAACAGGGGCTGAAAAATCTATAGCAATATCAGAATTTTCAAGAAATGTTTTAGCATCGTTAGTAACAACAGTTCCGCTTGGAAATTCAATATTTTGGGTGCCGTTAAACATTACCGAACCTATTTTTGCATCTTCTTTTAATATTTTGACAAGTAATACTCCAACTCTTCCCGTAGCTCCTAAAATTCCGTATTTCATTTTATTATCCTTTAAGATTCTATATATTTAATAGCATTAATTGCTGCAATTGCACCATCTCCCGCTGCAGCTACCACTTGTTTTACACTGTTTTTTCGAATATCTCCGGCAGCATACAATCCTTTCAGGCTTGTTTGCATTTTCAAATTTACTTTTACTTCGCCAAGTTCATTTAATTCACAAATATTTTTTACCAAATCACTGTTGACGTTCATGCCTACAAATACAAATACACCGTCGAGCTTTATTTTTTTGTTTGAAGATAAAATTATACCTTCTACAAACTCATTTCCAAATATTTTTTGGACAGTTTCATTATAAATAATTTCAATATTTTGGGTATTAAATACTTTTTCTTGTGTATGGGGGGCTGCGCGGAATTTATCACGTCTGTGAATTAAATATACTTTTTTCGCTATTTTACTGAGGTAAAGCGCTTCTTCCAAAGCGGTGTCTCCTCCGCCTATTACGGCTACAATTTTATCTTTATAAAAAAATCCGTCGCATGTTGCGCAATAGCTGACCCCTTTGCCGGTATATTTTATTTCCCCTTCAAATCCGGCTTTTCTTGGGGTTGCGCCAGTTGCAATAATTACAGCCTTTGCAAAATATTCATTTTTATGTGTTTTGATCAAAAAGCCGTTTTTTTTATTTTGAGTTTGGGACTTGGAATCCGGGATTATTTCAGTTACTTCTTCGCTTTTTATAATGCATCCGAATTTTTTAGTCTGTTCGGGCCAACAGGTCATAAATTCAAGTCCGCTTTTAACTTCACAGCTTCCCGGATAATTTTCTATTTCGCTGCTGAGAGTTATTTGACCGCCGGGGGTTAATTTTTCAAGGATTAGTGTTTTAGCGCCAAGTCTGCTTGCATATATTCCGGCACTAAGCCCTGCAGGACCTCCGCCTATTATAATAATGTCTTCCATTTTTTTCCTTCATTATTAATTTTTCATCTGGCCGTTTTTCAAGTAGCCAGATGAGCAAAGCTCATTTTTCATTTATAATTTGTAAAGGGCTATCCTGTTTATATAAATTTTTATGATAACGCCTGATTTTTATTACAACAGGTATCTGGTAAATATTCAAATACTGTATTAGCTTAATTATAGTATTTATTCCGGCTGTTGTATATATTATATGATGATAATTTTTTCTTTTTTGATAAATATCCACTGCAAGAACGGGAGCATTTTTTGGAATTTTTTTTATTAAGTTTTTTAAATCTGACATTCTTGAACTAAATAAAAGAAGATAATAAGTATTATTTTTTGGTTCAAAAATATCAGTTTTTGTATAAAGTATTATTTTATTAAAATCAACAAATCTGTATTCACTGAATTTATGTTTATAATAGAAAAAAAATACAGCAACCATTAAAGCTCCAAAAAAGGAGCTGAAAGTATAAAAAAATCTGTTTTTGAATATATTATTCTCCTAGAAGAGTTTTAATTTTTTCTTCATACATAGCTTTTGGAGCAGCTCCAATCATACTGTCTGCAAGTTCTCCGTTTTTAAAAAAAAGAACTGTTGGAATACTTCTTATTCCAAATTGCATTGCAAGTTCCTGTTGTTCATCTGTGTTTATTTTACCTACTGCTACACCTTTTTCTTTATAATCTCCACTTAATTCTTCAATAATTGGAGCAACCATTCTACAAGGTCCGCACCATGGCGCCCAAAAATCTGCAACTGTTACTTTTGCGTTTTTTACTGTATCTACAAAATTTTCTTTTGTTAATTCTAATGCCATATTTATCCTTTTTTTATTAGAATTATACCTAAAATTTTTTAATCAGTTATTAATTAATACTGTTTTAAAGCCCGAAGGGGCTAAAATTAATGATGTTCATAAGAATCTGTTACACTTCTTATGTCAAATAATTTATCACAAAATGTAAATATGGCTATACCTACGCCAAAACATCCGATAATTATCATCCATCCCATAGAATCAGGAGCAATAAATGCATATGGTTTTAGTGCATCCAATCCATAAACACTGTTAGCCTGATATCCGAGTCCGCTAACTCTTGCGGTCATAGGAACAATATTACCTGCGAAAACGAAAGAAAATCTCATTAAATATGCACCTATAACAGCGGAAATACCTCCTATTAATACATTTCCTTTACTTTTTGAAAGGAATAAAACAAACGGAACTACAATTCCCAAAATGAGCCATCCCCAATACATCCAACTGATAGGAGTGCCTTTAAGAATTAAATTTGTCCATTTAGGATCAACTACTATAAAGTCAATTATTTCATATATTGCTGCTAAAACAGTAAGCACTATTCCTGTATTTTTAGCAACATTGATATAATTGTCGAAATATGGCTTGTTCCTAAATCCCAAAAATGCAAGTATTATTGAACCGCCAATTCCTGTAACTCCACCTGTTATTAGAAAATAAATCCAAAGCTCGGGAATATCTGCCCATAAATGTCTTGGTATGTTTTGGTTAAATAATAAACCTTGGATATAAAATTCAACAAGGTCAATACATAAACTTAATATAACCAAAATTAACGCAAGTTTTTTTGCCAGTTTTCTGTTGTGTGTAATTAAAAAATAAATCTCAATAAGAGTAAACGGTAAATAAACAGAATAAAGCGGCAGCATTAACCATATACCAGCACCTGGTTGCGGATTTAAAAACATCCAATAAACATTGAATACACTTCCAAGATCGGTTGCAATTGAAACCAATCCTCCAAAAACCATAGAAATACCAAAAGTCATCATAGCTGCTGCTACTTTTGAAGCTACTTTTATATGAAAAAGTTCACCTAATGCAGTTAAGAAAATTAAAGCACTTCCGCCGTAAAGTAAATAAACGTATTGTATAACAAGTATGCCCCATGGCTTTGCTCTGTTTACTTCTTCTACTTCAGGCAGATTAAAAATCTGTTCTTTGAGTGCAATTGCGGCATGTTTTAATCCGTTTTCACTTCCAGATGCAGTAATCATACCGGCCTGAGAAATAAAATCATGAAAATATCTTAAATGAAAAATTTCATAGATTCCAACTAAACCAATTGCCAATAAAACATATGCAATTAACATGGTTTTATTAAAAAATAATTCCCTTAAACTAACTCTGTTTATGTTTAATCCCCAAAATTTTATATAATCTTTCATAGCAACTCCTTAGGCTTTTTTCCACTCAGGCATTTTGGCCTCAGCAGAAGTTTTATACAAATCTTTTATTTCATCCCACGTATGTGTTTTAACGTTACCAAGGGTTCTTTGCGCATATTCTTTATTTTCCGGTACAAGATAAAATAATTTAGGAAGTGTTCCTTCTTCTTCTTTTAAGAAGAAAAATTTTCTTTGTTTTAAGAGTTTTACCAAATCGGAATTTTCATCGTCCAAATCGCCAAATGTTCTAACTCTTGTAGGACATGTTGCACTGCAGGCTGTTGTTCCGTATTCCTGGATTCTTCCATCACAAAATGTACATTTATCGACTGCATGTTTTGTCTCATCCACAAATCTTGCCTCATACGGACAGGCTTCCATACAGGCATGACATAAAATACACATAGAAGGGTCAACTTTTACTATTCCGCCTTCTACATAATGACTGGCTCCGGTAGGGCATACGTTAACACAGGGTGCATTTTCGCAGTGGTTACACTGACTTGGATAAAAATTTAAAAAAGTATCGGCAAGAGTTGTGCCGCTTTCTGTTATTCCTACCCAGATTCTTTGTTTATCGGCTCCTATCATTACGCCGTTTTCAGTTTTACATGCCACTTCACAAGCCCTGCAGTCTATACAGTTTTGATATTCAAGTGCCATTGCATAATTTGCCATTTTTTACACCTTTCTTATTGTTACTATAGTTTCATTCATACTTGTAGAACCTATAATAGGATCAATCGCATTATCACAAATAACCGCTTGGGAAACACCGTTTTTATATCCAAGCGTAAGCATGCTTGACTGACTTCCAAATCCGGTTGCTACAAAAGCGGCATCTTTATGAATTCTTTTTGTAGGATAAACTTTTGCTTTTTCAGTGATTCCTTCTTCATTGACAAGTTCTACTTCGTCTTTGAATTTAAGTCCCATTTCTTTTGCTAGTTCATCGTTTATCCACATATAATTATAATTCATTAAATCAAGCAGTAAATAATTGTTTACATGCATACTTTGTGTGAAATATGCGTGTCGTCCGAAGACTATTCTTACCTGTCCTTTTTTGTTTTCAGGGGCTTTATATAAGCTGTCTCTCCACATAGGAACCATACTTAGAGATTCTGTTTTGCCTGTAAGAGGATTTTTGAATTTTTTGCCCTCAAGGTTTTTAAGAACAACTTTTATGAATTTGCCTTTTTTAGGAACTATATAATAGTCTTTCGGAAGAGTGCAAAATTTTTGATACATATTTTTTGAGAGGCCATTTTTATTTAGTGTTTCTTTTTTGAAAGATTTTGTATGTTCATCCAAAAGTCCTGAATCAATAGCTTTTTCAATTCCAGGCCAATAGACTCCCCAGTTTTTTGCTATTTTTGCGGCTTTTTCCCCATATAATTCTTTCATTGTTTCTTCATTATATTCTGAAACACTCTTTTTGTAAGATTTTGACAGCCAGTAGCCTTCAATTCCCAAATCATCATCACTGGCGTGTTCCAAAATTGCTTTTATAAGTTTTGGATCTTTAATATCATTGTTTAATTTAGATTTATTAATAGTAAAATCATCATTTAAATATTTGGCCAAATCAAAATCTTTTGGAAGTTTTGCACCCAAATCGTCGGCACTCCAGGTATATTTGAATGTAATTGCCGCAAATGGTTTTTCTAGTCTTTTTGTTAATTCTTTGCACATATAATATACATGTTGTGAATTTCCTCTTGGTTCAACCGCCTGACTTCTCCATGCGATAAAAGGTTCTATTGTATTAAACATTTTTATCGGAGATTCTCTTTCGATATATACTTGGTCAGGTAAAATAACATCTGCATAAAATGCGGTGTCGTTTGGAATAATGTCAACTGCAACTACCAAGTCCATAGTTTTATACATTTGAGCGGTTTTTGCAAATCCGGGAACTGACTGCATTGGATTTTGTTTATAATGAAAAGCTGCTCTTACAGGATATTCGTTGTCTGAGAGTTTTTCGCCTTTTTTCCATCTTGTGTTAATATCTAAAATTGCGTCTCTTAAAATAGGCCAGCTGCCTTTTGAAGGGTTTAACAAAGGATATGTGTTATTTTTATTTACAGCTACGTCAATTCTTGTTTTGGCGTTATCATAAATAGGGAAATCTTCATATTCATAACTTTCAAATTTTAATCCTCTTCCAAGAGTGGTGCCGCCGGGTCTGTTTACGCATCCGTGGATTGCATTAAATATTGCCTGTGCGCGTCTGAATTCAAAATCCTGATAATACCATGTAGATTTTCTGCTTCTGTAGCAGTTTGCCGCACCTTTATATTTTTCAGCCGCGTCTGAGAATTCTTTTGTAAGTCTTTTAATGGTTTTTGCCGGAATTTCAGTTATTTTTGCTGCCCATTCAGGAGTGTATTTATAGCCTTTTCCGCCTTTGGTAAAGAAATTTTCAAGTTCATCAATTCCATCAACATATTTTTTTATATAATCTGCTTTATAAGGCGTTTTATGATATCCGTTGTTTATTGTTTCATGAATCATAGCAAGCATTAAAGCTCCGTCGGTTCCAGGTTTTATAGGAATAAATTCATCTGCCTGTGCGGCGGTGTTTGTATATCTTACATCTATATATACATTTTTTTCAATACCTCTGCCGTGCGTACGTCTGAACATATCAAGCGTATCAGGTGTTACAATTCCCTCAGCTCTGTTTCCGCCAAGATTTAAAAGATATTTTGTATGTCTGAAATCACCCTGTCCCCAGCTTCCAAACGTTAAACTGTTTGCCAAAAATGAAGGCGCAAAGCATGTTGAGAAGTGATCAATAAAATTGGCGCTTCCGACTCCGTTTATAAGATTCATAACTATAGGTTCGTCAAACGTTCCGGCTGTGGCACCGGCACCGAAAAGAAATGTGCTTCTGTTGTCTTTTTCTTCATCTAAAATTTTTATCATTTTTTTGGAAATATAACCAAGCGCTTCGTCCCATGAAGCTTCTCTGAATTTTCCGCTTCCTCTTTCACCAACCCTGATCAAAGGTTTGGTAAGTCTGTCCGGGTCGTATTCTGATGCAATTCCGGCATTGCCTCTTGCACACATAAAATTCCTGCTTTTTGGATAAAGAGGATTTGGGTCTATTTTTGTTATTTTTCCGTTGACATTTCTTGCTATTACCCCACACATGTTTACGCACATACCGCAGACATTCGGAATAAATTTGGCATTTTTAATATCCTGCTCTTTTTGTTCTTTTTCATTTAGACCTTCCTCATAGGTGCCGAATGCAAAAGCCGAAGAAGAAGTGCAAGAAACACCTGCAGCTGCCACTGCGGAACTTTTTAGAAAATTCCTTCTTTTTAAGTCTACCAATCTAGACATTTATGCTCCTTTTTTAATTTTACCTCTATTATATAAAAAAAATTAAATGTAACATCCAGAGAGGATGTTATAAGAAAAATCTATAAAATTAGAATCTATATCTGATATAAGCTCTTACGTCTTGAGCTTTTTTAACATAATTTACAGGCATTCCCATTTTAGTTGTACTAGGGTCTCCCATATCTCCAAAGAATGTATCACTTCCAGGATGATTATATTTGATATATGTATATCTTAGCTGTGCTGTTAAATGAGGTATAATTTGATGTGTATAATATGCATCAAATGCATGTCCTCTAACTGCAGCTATACTTCCTGCAAGTGTATCTTCTCCATAAGTGAAGCTTCTCCAGTATTTGCTTCCGTGAACATAAGAAACACCGAATCTGTCGTTGTCTCCAGCGCCCGGCATATCAGCACCTATCCAAATACATCTACCTGTTTCATCTTTGTTGCTTCCTAGCATACTTTCTCCACCTTTTGGTCTTGTTTCAGACAATGTAAAAGATGCAAACGCTGTTGTATTATCAAGGAAATCACTTATACCGTTTCCTATACCGTTAGCTGTTAATACATCA
>CAYPHV010000023.1:0-11417 GCA_964410645.1 uncultured Nautiliales bacterium | reverse complement strand
TGAATATTGTCCGTCATCATAAGGAATAAAGAATGCTCCAATAAGGTCTGGCTGGTCTATATTAGCTCTTTTTGTATAATCCGGCTGATTAAGTGACCATTTTCCAGCTTCACTTGAAGCGCCTCTACCTGCACAAAATTTAAGCGAGGTTCCCCAGTCGGCAAATTTATCAGATAATTTAGAAAATATTGAATTACCGACTTCAAAACTGAATCCGTCAAATTCCATATTAACTGCAGATGCCAAAGGACTTTCTGATTGATCATCTTCTCTTAAATTAGCCGGGAATCCTTCTGTTGAAGGTCTTCTACCTGCACTGAACATAAGTCCGTTATCAGGACCAAAATAATAGTTGAAATATGCTTCTTTAAGTCTTACATTACCGTTAGTCGGTGTTTCATTTGTAATCCAGTCAATATCTTCAAACGGTGCATTCATTTGATTATTATAGGTTGGACCAAACATTTTGTTTACTTCGACTTTAACAGTTCCTTTTAAATGTTCACTTGGTTTATACATACCTGTTAAAATAACTCTGTTTGAGAGAAGCTGTCCGGTATATGTTTTAGCAGGAGCAATTTCAGGGTGCCCATGATAGATTGGAACAGTCATTGTAAAATATCCCGCCATATTTGGAGAAACTGTGTATTTCATTCCCCCGCTTGTTTTTTTAGTAATTACATCATAACTTGTTCTAAGATCTAATCCCCAGAACAAATGAGAGTTTACAGCTACCGGATCGACTTTTTTTTCATTTTCAATAGCCATTTGATTGTTTTCTTTTACCTGTTGCTTGAGAGTTTTTAATTCCTGTTCAAGATTGTTGACTTGTTTTTGAACATTTGTATTTGCATTTTGTGCAAATAATGCTGCTGCTGCAACAGCTGGAATTAATAATTTTTTCATTTTTTCTCCTTTTTTTGTTTTGTTTGTTTTTTGTCTGGAAAATTCAAGGATAACTTTTAACCGTGTCTCTTTTGTCTTTACGCAAATGACATTATAATTTATCAAGCTTACAGCTTGCTTAAACGACTACATTCATCCAAGAGGGACTTTACCATAAAAAACCTGTTGTAAAAATGTCTGGAGGTATTTCAATTTACCTTTATTAACTATCTTTTGGATTGCTTTAGCGGCTTTTGGGTTGAAAATTTGGGTTTTTTGAATTAATTCCTGGGCATTGTTTTTAAATAGATTGTCCAAGTCCATTCCGGTGTGGACATTTAATTTTTTAAGCAAATCCGGTGCTTTTATACCGTAACGCGGAATGTGTTTGATGTATCTTATGTAAAGTCTGTAACCTTTTACATAAGGGCTTATAGCATAGACGTTTGTTATAGCGAAAAGACTTAGTAAACAAGCGGTAATAAATTTTTTCATTGTTGCTCCTTAAATTTTCCTTTGAATGGATTTTGTTCATTCAACAAACGAATTATAATTCATTTTTCCTTAAAGTTTGCTTAATATAAGAAATAATTATAGAAAATTTTTATATTTGATATAATTTTAACTGAATTTTAACATTATTATATTAATGTAAACGGTTATATAAAATTAAAAAAAGAGGAAAAATGAACGAAAAAGCATATGTTTTGCTTGCAAAACAGGAAAATATTTCAAACAGAAAGGCTAAAGAGTTAATTGACAGGGGTCTGGTTTTTGCAAAGGATAAAAAAATAAAAATAGCAAGAATTTCTATGCCTGATAATACAAGATTTAAAGTAGAAACGGTTTCGAATATCAAAAAGATTTTTGAAGATGAAAATATATTGGTAATAAATAAACCGGCATATATTACAAGTGAAGAAATATCAAAAAAATTTAATCTGCCGCTTCTTCACAGACTTGACAAAGAAACCAGCGGAATATTGATTTTGACCAAAAATGAGGAATTCAGAAAAAAGGCAATAAACGAATTTAAGAATAAAAATGTTTATAAAGAATATATTGCCTGGGTTGAGGGGATAGTGGCCGAAAAAGAAAAAATTGAGCTGCCTATTAAAATAATAAAAACAAAATCGGCGTCTTTTGCCAAAATTTCTGCTGACGGAGAAAAAGCCGTTACCGAAATAGAACCTGTTTTGGCGTTTAGGACAAAATCAAAAATAAAAGCCGTTATCCATACGGGTAAAACACATCAGATAAGAGCCCATTTAAAAGCGCTCGGACATTCTATCTTAGGGGATGAAAAATATGGCGGCGAACCATATAAAAGGGTAATGCTTCATCATCATAAATTTAAAATTTTTGATTATGAATTTATTTCGCCTGAACCGGAGGATTTTAAAATGCACGAACAAAACGACAATACTCGTAAAAAAAATAAAAAATAGTTATAATTTTAAAAAATTCCTCAAAGGACGCCGATGTTTAATAAAATCAGTGACGGATTTAAAAACGCAATTAATAAAATAAGAATGAAAGATGATGAAAAAGCACTGAAAAAAGCGCTGGAAGAACTCAAGAAAAATCTGTTGAAAACGGATGTGCATTTTAAAGTGGTAAAGGATTTGATAAAAGAGGTTGAACTTGAAACAAAGAAAAAAGGTATCGGCAAGACTTCTTTTTTACAGTCTCTTGAAGAGGCGCTAAAAAATATTTTAACGGCTCCGGGCAATTACGGATTTGTTTTTGCCCCGAAACCCCCTACCGTTGTAATGATGAGCGGTCTTCAGGGCAGCGGTAAAACAACCACCACTGCAAAACTTGCGAATTATCTTAAAACATTTAAAAAGAAAAAAGTTTTGATGGTGGCGGCGGATTTGCAAAGGCTTGCGGCGGTTGAGCAGCTAAAACAACTGGCTGAGGCAAACGAACTTGACATATATTATGACGAAAACGCAAAGAATGCTATTGAGGTTGCCAAAAAAGGCGTAGAGTATGCAAAAGAAAAATTTTATGATGTAGTGCTTATAGATACGGCCGGGCGTTTGGCTATTGATGAAAAGCTTATGAAAGAGCTAATTGATATGAAGCGTCAGATTCATCCGGATGAAATTTTTTATGTGGCAGATTCCATGACCGGTAAAGACGCAATCAATACGGCAAAAGCGTTTGATAATAAACTTGATATTACCGGTGTTATTCTAACCAAATATGACGGTGATTCAAAAGGCGGTGTGGCTCTCAGTATTGCCCATCAGGTTGGCAAACCGCTTAGATTTATAGGAACGGGTGAAAAAATTGCCGATTTGGAAGTTTTTATGCCGGAGAGAATAGTCGGCAGGATAATGGGAGTGGGCGATATTGAAGGTCTGGCTGAAAAAACAAATGCCGTGATCAATGAAAAAGAAGCAAAAAAACTTACTAAAAAACTTAAAAAAGGGCAGTTTAATTATGAAGATTTTTTGAATCAGCTTGATCAGATGAAAAAACTTGGAAGTATGAAAAGCATACTGGGCATGATTCCGGGAATGGGCGGAATGATGAAGCAGCTTAAAGATGTTGATTTGGAAAATTCAGGCGAGATAAATAAAATAAAAGCCATGGTTGGTTCAATGACAAAAAAAGAGAGAAAAAATCCGGGTCTTTTAAAAGAATCAGCCTCTAGAAGAAGAAGAATAGCAGCGGGTGCCGGACTCAGTGTTCAGGAAATAAACAGAGTTAACAAGCAGTTTCAAAATGCCGCAAAAATGGCTAAAAAATTTGCCGGAAAGAAGATTCCAAATATGAAAGAACTTATGAATATGACAAAAGGCTTGAATTTTCCTAAATAATTGATTAAAATTACAAATTAATTTTTTAATGGGCTTTGTGGGTGGGATAAGAAAATAAAAAAAGGAGTTAGTGTGGTAAAAATCAGACTTACGAGATTAGGTAGAAAAAAGAAACCGTTTTATAGAATAGTTGTAACAGATTCAAGAAGAAGAAGAGACAGCGGATGGATAGAAGAAATCGGATATTATAACCCTTTAACACAGCCGTCTACAGTTAAGATGGATTTGGATAAAGTTAATTATTGGTTGGGAGTTGGTGCAAAATTAAGTGAAAGAGTGGGCAAACTAAAAAAAATTTGTGAAGAAAATAAAGCCGGCGTTTAATGGTTATTGATTTTGTAACCCAATTTGCCAAAATGCTTAGCTTTGAGCCTGAAAAAATAAAAAGTGAAATTGCTCACCATGAGGATTTTGAAGAAATAATTATTTGGGCTAAAAAAATTGACGTAGGAAGAATTATAGGCAAGGAAGGCTCAATGGTAAGATCCATAAAAATGGTAATAAGCGGTTGCAGGGCAAAAGAAGATACAAATTATAAAATAACCGTAAAGATATTGGATGAATAAAATTCCTATTGCAAAAATAGGGAAAACTTACGCTCTTAACGGATGGCAGAAACTTCATTTGCTAACCGATTTTCCGGAGCAGTTTAGGCCCGGGGATAAATTTGTTTCGGATAAACTGACTCTTGAAATAGAAAAAATGGATTTGAAGCATAATCTTGTTAAATTCAAAGGTGTTGATACCCCGGAAGATGCCCAAAAACTTACAGGAAGAAAGCTTTATACCACAAAAGAAAAAACAAAGGCAAATGTCAAGCTTAAAAAAGATGAATATTTCTGGTTTGATATTATAGGCTGCAATGTTTATGAAAAAGCAAAGTTGGAAGATTGTGGGCTTAAAAAAGATGGAAATGAGTTGTTTCTTGGAACAGTAAAAGAGATAGAAAGAGCGGATGTTGATTATTTAGTGATTTTAACAGACGAAAAATTAGTAAATTGTAAATATCCTAAAAGATTTTTAGTAAATTTTAAAAGAAATGTAGAAAATGTTGATATTGAAAATAAAAAAATAACAGCTAAAGGTGCGATAGAACTGCTTGAAAGTTTAAAATGAAAATTGTGTTTGTAACTCTTTTTCCAAATCTGATTGCTCCTTATTTTGAAGATTCTATATTAAAAAAAGCTTTGCAAAAAAAATTATTTTCTATAGAATTCGTAAATTTCAGAGATTTTAGCGTGGAAAAGCATAAAAAAGTGGATACTGGAATAGTCGGGGGAGGAGCCGGTATGGTCATTGATAACACAGCTTTAAGAGAAGCGCTTTGCTTTCTTTTGGATAAATATTCAAATGCAAAAATTGTTTTTTTAACTCCAGTGGGGAAAACTTATAATCAAAAAGATGCCGTGCGGCTGGCAAAAGAAGAAGTGCTGATTCTGGTATCCGGCAGATATGAAGGTTTTGATGAAAGAGTTATGGAAGATTTAGCCGATGAGGTTTTGAGTATAGGCGATTTTATTCTAACGGGGGGAGAAATAGCCTCGCTGGCGGTAGCCGACAGTGTTTTGAGAAATATTCCCGGTGTTTTGGGAAATAAATTAAGCTTAAAAGAAGAAAGTTTTAATGAAAATATGCTTGAAGCCCCCCAGTTTTCAAAAATGGGAAAAGTGCCGGCAATTTTAAAAAGCGGTAATCATAAGGAAATTCAAAAATGGAAACAAAAAACTTCTTTTTTAAAAACAAAATTTCACCGGCCGGATTTATTTTAACTAAATCTCCTGTTACTATGTAGCATATATCATTATATAATATTAAATCAGTAATACTGCGTTTTATTCTGACATTTACTAACAAATCTTCATCAATACCTTTTTTCTTTCCGTTTTTAATCGCATTATCCATTGCTCTTTGTAATAAGTCATCTTGTTGATTAATAGGAATATTCCAAATAATATTTTTCTTGCACAGGCTTCACTTGTAGTTGAAGTTACTGTTTTATTAGCAATATTATAATGCAAATTTCTTATATTATCTGTACTTGCTGCAGTAAATTGTCCTAAATGTTGCGCACATCTTGCTAAACTTAATATTAATCCTCCACCTTATCAAACTATTTTTTGTTAATTTTAAAAAATTCATATAAATTCAATAATTAATAAGCGGGGCACTGACTAAATGCACTCAACAAGAGAGCAAATTTTTTACCTCTTCGTAAAAACTAAAAAGTGCAAACAGCTACGCAGCCCTATGGGTTAAATGCACTTTTTTTAACGCTTTTACTATGCTAAAATTTGCAATTGTTTCGCTTTATTTAATCAGTGCTTCACTAAATCCTAACATTTTTACAAAAAAAGCAATATTTATTCCCTATTTAGTTAGTGTCAAATTTGTTTTTTTATGATAATTTGATATAATTACGCTTCAAAATCAGGTGTGAATGCCTTAAACGGCCAATGGCACAAAGGAGAAACCATGAAAAACAGATTTATAGAGGCTTTTGAAGCTAAACAAATCGAAGGAAAGAATGTTTCAGAATTCAGGCCGGGAGATACTGTAAGGGTTGCAGTTGAAATTAATGAAGGCGATAAAAAAAGAATTCAAAATTTTGAAGGTATTGTTATTGCGATAAAAGGAAACAGTGTCGGAAAAACATTTACAGTAAGAAAAATCGGTGCCAATAATATTGGAGTTGAAAGAATTTTTCCGCTTTACAGCAAAAGTATTGCCGGAGTTGAAGTGGTAAGAAAAGGTAGAGTAAGAAGAGCTAAACTTTATTATTTAAGAGAAAAAACAGGTAAACAAGCCAGAATTAAAGAGAGAAGAAGTTAATCTTCTTTTTTCAATATTTTTTATTTTTTTGGGATTTGAAGCCACATTGGTTTTGGAGAATTAACAACAGCTTTTTTAAAATTATTTTTATATTGTTTGTTTAATTTTTTTAATACTTTTAAAAAATTTGAAGGATTTCTGCCTCCTGTTAATTTATAAAAAAATTTTCCGTTTGGTTTCAAAAAAATAAACGTAGGCGTTGTGCCTTTAAAATATTTTTTTATTTCTTTTGGAACAGGGCTTTTTTGGGCGAAATAAAATAAAGATACAAAATGATTGTTTGTATAATCTGCAATTTTTGGATCTGTGTATACATATTTTGACATATATTTTGAAGGGGGACAATGAATGCCGGAAATATCTATTAAAATCAATTTATGGTTTTTTCGGGCACTATTGAACGCGTTTGTTTCTGATTTCGCCCAGTGAATATTTCCATACCAGTTAAAAGCGAATATATTGACTATTATAGTAAAAAATAAAATTATTTTTTTCATTTGAAACCTTTTTTAACATTATATCATATATTATTTTGATTTATAAAGTGGTGCCCAGAGACGGAATCGAACCGCCGACACAAGGATTTTCAGTCCTTTGCTCTACCGACTGAGCTATCTGGGCAGTGGTGGGCTCGGCAGGACTCGAACCTGCGACCAACCGGTTATGAGCCGGTTGCTCTAACCAACTGAGCTATGAGCCCATCTGTGTGGGTTGAAATTATATCCACTTTTTTTATTCATTTCAAGATATTTTGCAAAAATTTCTAAAATTTCTAAAAATTTGTAAAAAAAATAAATTTATTATATAATTTCACCTCAAAATTTAATATGTGCTTCCTTGCTCCAAAGCAAAAGGGGCTAAAATGCCAAAAGGAGATTTAATGAGTCTTAGATGTTATGAAACGATGTTTATTGCAAAGCCAACGCTTAGTGATGAAGAAAAAGAGCAAATTGTTGAAAATGTTAAAAACGCTGTTGTTCAAAATGGTGGTGAAGTAGTTGCGGTGGATAATATTGGAGTTAGAACGCTTTCTTATCCAATTAATAAGTTTGAAAGAGGCCATTATTATATAATTTATTATAAAGCGCCCGGAAACACTGTGATTGAGCTTGAAAGACAAATGAGATATAACGAAGAATTGCTTAGATTTATGACAGTGAAATATGAAACAAAAAGAGATATAAAACGATTCGAAGAGATGGCTAAAAATGTACAATAAAGTTATCTTAATAGGTAATCTTACGCGTGACGTAGAATTAAAATATACCCCTTCAGGAACGGCTATTGCCAAATTCGGTCTTGCCACCAACAGAAAATATAAAGACAAAACGACAAATGAAACCAAACAGGAAGTTATGTTTATTGATATAACTGTTTTTGGCAGAAGTGCAGAAATTGCAAACCAATACCTTGGAAAAGGCAGAAGAGTTTTAATAGAGGGCCGTTTGGTGCTTGATCAATGGGTTGACAGCAACGGTCAAAAAAGAAGCAAACATTCCATCGTAGCTGAAAGAGTGCATTTTATGGATTCAAAATCCAGTGGGGACAATTATTCACAGGATTATAATTCCAAACCAAAACCACAGCCACAGATGCAAAAACCAAAACAAAACAATGAAATTCCATCAATAGATATTGATGAAGAAGATATACCATTTTAAAGGATAGATAATGGCAGCAGATCCAAAGAAAAAATACGGAAAAAAAAGATGTAAATATTGTGAAATGAAAGTTGATTATATCGGATATAAAGATTTAAATTTAATGAAATATTCTTTATCAGAAAGATATAAAATTATGCCAAGAAGATTAACGGGAACGTGTAAAAAACATCAGGATATGGTTCAAAAAGCGATTAAAAGAGCGAGACAGATTGCTTTGATTCCATATGTAGTAGACAGAACAAAAGTTGTTGACAATTCGTTTGACATTATTAAGCCACTTAAAGGGTAAATCCTTGTGGCTACTATATATTTAAATAAAAGAAATTTTTTTAATAATCTAAATAAGATTTCTTCAGTAAATTCAAATATTTTAGCTGTAATAAAAGATAATGCATATGGGCATGGAATACGCCTTATTTCAACACTTTTGAAAGAATTTGGAATAAAAAAAGCATGTGTAAGAAATAACACAGAAGCAAATCTTGTAAAAGAATTTTTTGAAGAAATTTTGATTTTTAACCCTACGACGGCAAGAGAAGGTAAAAATATATCTTATGCCATTAATTCATTAAAACAGCTTAAAAAAAACCGTCATCCATATATTCATCTGAAATTTGACACCGGAATGCACAGAAACGGTCTTTTGGAAAAAGATCTTGATAAAATTTTTGAAATCATTATAAACAAAAATTTTGAAATAAGGGGTGTTTTTTCCCATTTTTGCTGTAGTGAAGAAAAAAATACAGATACATTTATACAATATGAAAAATTTAAACGGATAAAAAAAAGAATAGAAAATTTTTGTGAAGAAAATAATATTAAAAAACCGTATTTTCATGCGTCAAATTCAGCAGCCCTTAAACTTTCGGATACATTTGACTATGTCCGTCCCGGAATCGCTATGTATGGTGGTGTTAATGGATTTGAACCTGTTATGAGTCTAAGTGCAAACGCACTTTCAACACGTGAAATAGAAAATGACGGAGTAGGATATAATAAAACTTTTTTCAGTAAAGAAAAAATAAAAATTACGACTATTGATGTGGGATATTCAGATGGAATTCCATATTTTAAAAACGGATGTCAATTGAAAAATACTAAGGCGCTTGGAAAAATATCCATGGATTATATGAGCATATTGGGAGAATTTGAAAAAGAAGTGATAATTTTTGACGACATAAAAGAATTTGCAAAAAATTTTGACACAATAACTTATGATATTTTAGTTAAAATGTCTCCGAGAATAAAAAGAGTGGTTGTTTAATATGAATCCTATTACTGTAACCGGACTTAACAATCAGATAAAATCAATACTCGAAGCCCATTTTGAAATTGTTTTGGTCGAAGGGGAAGTTAGTAAAGCTGTTTATCATTCTTCAGGCCATCTTTATTTTACTCTAAAAGATGAACATTCTTCCATAAACTGCGCTATGTGGAAAAGCAATCTTTCTAAAATGAAATTTAAAATAAAACCAGGCGAAAAAGTTTTGGTTTACGGTGCGATTAATCTGTATGTTCCAAGGGGAGAGTATAAATTAATTGCGCAGAATATAACTCCAAGCGGGGTCGGGGCATTGCAAAAAGCATATGAACAGTTAAAAGAAGAATTAAGTAAACTCGGGTATTTTGATGAAAAAAATAAAAAACCGATCCCGAAATTTCCTAAAAAAATAGCTTTGGTAACGTCTGCTACAGCGGCGGCACTCCAGGATATGCTAAGAATTGCCAATAAAAGATGGAGGCTTGTTAAATTTTATCTTTTTGATACTCTGGTTCAGGGTGAAACCGCGGCAGAGAATATTGCAGAAAAAATAAAAGCTGCGGATGGTTATGTATTTGAAGATAAGAGTAAATTCGACTTGATTATTACCGGGAGAGGCGGCGGAAGCAAGGAAGATTTATGGCCTTTTAATGAAAGGGTGGTTGCAGATGCGATATTTGGCGCAAAAACGCCTGTAATATCGGCGGTAGGGCATGAAATAGACTATTTAATAAGTGATTTTGTAGCTGACAGGCGAGCTGCGACTCCTTCGAATGCAATAGAAATTGCCCTTCCTGACGGGAATGAAGTTTTAATGATGATTGATGAAATGATTAGTAATTTTCATTTTAAATTTAAAACAGTGCTTTCGAAAAAGCAAAAATCTCTTTTATATTTATGGGAAATTTTTAAAGCGAATTCAATAGAAAAAAAACTGAATATGAAATTGCAGGAAATCGAAATTTTTAAAAATAAATTTATTAACGAAATAAAATCTTTGGCAAATATGAAATCAAACAGTCTGGAAATGCTGAAAAACGAGTTTAACGCACTTTCCCCGAAAAACAGATTAATAAATATTCAAAAAGAGATAAATATTCTGAAACTGCAGTTTTTTAATGCTTTTGAAAATATTTTTTCTTTAAAAAACCAGAAAATAAACTCTTTAAAAAATGCTTACGAAATGCTTAATCCAAAAAACAGAGAAAAAGAAGGTTTCGGGCAAATTGCCAAAAACGGTAAAAAAATTTCCCTTAAAAATATAAATACCGGCGATATATTTGAAATTGTAAATACTGATGTCAGTATAACCTCCAAGGCTTTGGAAATTAAAAAAAACTGTTAAAAAAATAAATTTTCAGCCGATATACTCCAGGAATGTTTTTTGCTTATAAATAAAAAAAGGTTATTAATGAGAGTTACCGAGTTTACGTTTTATAATAATTTTTTAATGAATCAACAAAGAGATTTGAGCGATTTGACAAAAGTTCAGACAGAGCTTTCAACCGGTAAAAAAATTCAGGATATGAGCGATGATCCTACAATTTATACTAAATATTTAACTTTTGACGAAGAGATAAATACATTTTCACAGGTTAAAAAAAGTGCTGATTTTGCAAAAACGTTTGCGAATGAGACAGATACAACGCTAAACGGTGTAACGGATACGCTTACAAGTTTTAAAACAAAACTTCTCCAGGCGGCCAACGCAACCGAGAATAATACCAGCAGAGAAGCTATTGTAAGTGAGCTTAAAGGGGATCTTAATCATCTTAAAAGTTTGGCAAACACTTCAATTGACGGAAAATATATTTTCAGCGGAAGTGCTTTTAATACAAAACCTATTGACGATGAATTTAAATATCAGGGAAACGGCAATAGCGTAAAGGCGTTTTTGGGAGCCGGGGTTGAGAGGGAATATAATATTGACGGTAAAAGTCTTTTTTT
>CAYPHV010000022.1:0-20464 GCA_964410645.1 uncultured Nautiliales bacterium | reverse complement strand
AGAAAAACAAAATTATTGCTTAGAAAATTAGATATTAATACTATATATATATTAAATAATGTTAAAAATTATGTAATAATAAATGCTATTCACAATAATATTTGGTTTGATAAAAAAAATAATATGCTGTATGTTGAAGCAAGTATTGAAAAAAATGATTTTGAAAAATTTTTGCAAAATAAATTAAAGGTTAAAAATAATAAATTTTCAGAAAAATTTAATGAAACATTTTAACTTTATATATTTTTAAATTTTATGAGCAGTATATTACTAGCGGTATGGGTTTTTCTAATGATGTTAAATATGTTAAAATATTAAAAGATTTTATTACTAAAAAAAGCTCACTAAAATTGACAATAGAAGATTATTTATAAAATAGGTCAGAAAAAAAAGGGGTTTTTAGAAAAATTAAAAGGATGTTCATGCTGAAAATTGATAAGGTAACTAAGCAATTTGGCGGAGTTGTGGCAATAAAAGATGTAACTTTTAATGTGAAACCTACAGAAATATTTGCGTTAGTCGGTCCGAATGGAGCCGGTAAAACTACCCTTTTTAATATTATAACGGGCTCATTAAACCCGACAAATGGCCGTGTATATTTTAAAGATGAGGAAATTACCTCTCTTCATCCGGTAAAAATAGTAAAAGCTGGAATTGCTAGAACGTTTCAGAATATTAGGCTTTTTGGCAGTATGAGCGTATTATATAACGTATTGATAGGTTTTGAAAATTCTTTCAAATATACTTTTTTCGAGGCGGTTTTCAGACTTCCAAGATTTTTTAAAGAAGAAAAAATTCATAAAGAAAAAGCTTTGGAAATACTCAGATTTTTGGGAATAGAAAAATATGCTTTTGTTAATGCAAAAGCTTTAAGCTATGGTAATCAAAGAAAAGTAGAAATAGCAAGAGCCTTGGCAACGGAGCCAGATTTGTTGCTTTTAGACGAACCTGCCGCCGGTATGAACCCCAAAGAAACAGAAGAACTTGCGAATACTATTTTTAAAATAAGGGAAGAAAAAGAAAAAACAATTCTTTTTATTGAGCATGATATGAAATTTGTTCAAAGAATAGCAGATAGGGTATTGGTCTTAGATTACGGAAAAACAATATTTGAAGGAAAACCTTCCGATATGATGAAAGACGAAAGTGTTATCAAAGCTTATTTAGGAGATATTGATGTTACAGGTAAATAATTTAAAAGTAAAATACGGGGTTATTGAAGCTGTAAGAGGAATTGATTTTAATGTGAAATCAGGTGAAATAGTTACAATAATCGGGGCGAACGGAGCCGGTAAGACATCTACTCTCAATGCAATTTTTAATTTGGTTAAAAAAGATGGTTCTGTAAAATTTGTTGATGCTGATATTTCAAAAGTAGCCACACATAATATTATAAAAAGAGGGATGTCTCTTGTGCCGGAGGGCAGGAAAATTTTTATAAATCTTAGTGTTGAAGAAAATCTTAAAATCGGTTCGTATATAAATGAAGACAATTATGAACAAAAAAAAGAAGAAATGTATAGAATTTTTCCAAGGCTTAAAGAAAAAAAAGAGAATTACGGTGGTAGTTTAAGCGGTGGAGAACAACAAATGCTGGCTATTGCAAGAGCCTTAATGAGTGAACCGAAAATGCTTATTCTTGACGAACCGTCTTTAGGCCTTGCTCCTATAATAGTAAAAGATGTGTTTGAAATATTGGTACGATTAAATAAAGAAGATGATGTTACAATCCTTTTGGTCGAACAAAATGCCGGGGCGGCTCTTAGAATTGCAAACAGAGGTTATGTTATGGAAAATGGAAAAATTGCATTGGAGGATGATGCCAAAGCACTGCTTAACAGCGATGAAATGAAGAAAAAATATTTAGGAGGTTAGTCCTTATTCATTATTTTTTCAATTTTTTCTTTCATATTTTTACCCATTTTCATATTATGATAAGCCCAGGAAAGATACTGCATATCAATTTCAGCCACATCTTGAATAAGCATTCCTTTATATTTTCCTATTCCAAAACGGTATTCCGGTTCAGCATCCAAGTTTTTTAAATGATGTTCTATGGAATATTTTACGTCTAAATCCAAATCGTTTAAACTCAGCATATATTCAATATAACCGGGATCTTTTATCAAAACATCTCTTATTTTTTCAAATTTGTATTTTCCCTGGTAAAATTTATCATAAAGAACAGGCTTTTGGGTAAGTTCAATTAGTTCTTCAATATTCTTTCCTAGATTTTCATTAATATATCGAAACAATAAATATAATACTATCACATCACCCAGGGCATCGTGAGCGTTTATTTCAATATTATAATTTTTACAAATTTCTTTTTCATTTTTATAAAGCCCCAATGCGTATCTATTATATTGCAAACCGAATTTGCCTTCCGGGAGCAGATGTTTTAATATTCTAAATGTGTCAATTAATTTAAAGAAAGAGTTAAACCCTTCTTTTTTCAGCATATCTAAATCAAATTTTGCATTATGGATAATAATCAAATTTTCCGGAGAATTAAGTTCTTTTAATCTTTTGTACGCTTTTGTAAATTTTATTTTGGGCTTATCTTCTATCATTTCAGGCGTAATATGGTGAATCGCCATTGCCTCATATTTAATATCAACAGGAGGCTTTACAAGTTCGTTGTGGATTTCTTCTATTTTTAAATTTTCATTTGTTACAATATAGCTGAGCTGACATATTCTGTCTTCATCTTTTGTTCCAGTAGTTTCCGTATCAAGTATTATTATTTTCATTTTTTTCCTTAATTAATGGTATTTTAACTGTATATCCGTCACTGTTGTTTAGAATTTCAAAAAATTTTGAGCTGATTTTTTTATTTGCGTGGCATTTTATGTCTATATCGATTATTTGGTATTTTTTATTGCCTGTTTTTAAATATTCTCCAAATTTAATTTTTGTGTATATTTCAATATTTTTTTGAGATTCAAATATATCGAGTAAGATGCGTAGCAGTTCTTTTTTGTTTAAGTAAAGTTCATTCAAAGACAAATCAGGATATACTTTAAAATGGGTTTTTTGCTTTAAATGGGTATATTCAATAGCAAAATTTAACAATTTGAATAAATCCGTTTTTTCAAGATTATCGATAGAAATATTGTTTTTGCCTGTATTTATCAGAAATCTGATTCCTATAATATCATCATTTTTATAACCTATAGAAAATCCTTTGAATAAAAAATCATTAAATTTAATTTCTTTAAATTCAGTCTTGATTCCTTTGTCTTTTGGTGCATTTTGAATAACAAAATTAAAAACTTCTTTTATATTTATATATGAAAGAAATATTTCCGCTTCCTGATTGCAATATTTTACTGTGCCTTTTGAACTAAAAAAAATAACAGGATTTACGTCATATTCTATAAAAAATTCATACATTAAAAGCCTTCATTCTTTTTGTTAGCGTGACTCTGTTTATTTTTAATTTTTCTGAAATTTTAAGTTTGCTTTTATATTTTTTTTTCATGGCCAGAAAAAGTGTTTTTTCGAAATCGTTTATTTCGTCTTCATATGTCTTATGTTCGTTTAAATAATAGTTATATAATTCATTTAAAATATTTTGTTTGTTATTATCAAAAAGCAAATTTTTATATATCTGTTTTTTTAAAGAGTTTAGATTTTCACTTATATCCGGATTAATTATTTTAATGTTTTTTTCTATTTTTAGTTCATTTTTAGCCTGTTGTAAAAAAAACTCAATAAAATATTCAATATCCTCAGGATGTTCTTTTAAAGATTTTAACTCAATATCCAAATCGAAATATTTATTTAGTATGTTTTTATTTAAAGGTTTGGACCCGGTTGCAATTAATTTTTTAGAATATTCCTGCAAATGCAGTATTTTGTCAAAATTTTCTATAATAACAGGGTTAATAGTCGATGTTTTAGGATTAATCAAAGCATTAGGCGCTATATATTTAGCTAAAAATGTTTTACCAACACCTTTTTCACCCCAAATATAAACATTTAGCCTAAGTTCTTTTGCCATTTCGGTAATATTTTTAATTTTTTGCAGATAATCAGATTTTGCTAAAAACATTTACACCTTTTTGGCAAAATTATATCAAATTTTAAAGTAAAAGGAGATTAAAGGTTAAAACCTTTTTCTCCGTGTAAAGCAGAATCAAGTCCTTCAACTTCAGCTTCTTCGCTAACTCTAGCTCCTCCAGTAAGCAGGCTTGATACTTTTACAACTATTGCAGTTGCAACGGCTGTGAAAATAATTGTAACTATTACCGATTCAAATTGTACACCTATTTGTGCCAGTCTGTCGCCTTTATCATGAAGCGGGCTTCCTGACCAGGCCAAATCTTTAAGGGCGAATATACCTGTTGCGATTGCTCCCCAAAGTCCTGCTAAAAAGTGAACCCCGAACGCGTCTAAAGAATCGTCGTATCCCAATATTTTTTTAAGAACCGTTACGCCGAAAAATCCTGTTAAACTTCCGCCAATACCTATTATTAAAGCACCTGTTATTCCAACAAATCCGGCAGCCGGTGTAATTGCAACAAGTCCTGCTACCGCACCTGAGGCAGCTCCTAAAAGTGTTGGTTTACCAAATTTAATATAATCTAAAATAATCCAGGTTACAGCTGCTGCTGCTGCTGAAAAGTTTGTCATTAAAAAAGCACTTCCTGCAATACCGTCTGCTGCAAATTCGCTTCCGGCGTTGAATCCGAACCATCCGAACCATAAAAGTGTTGCACCGAGCGCTGTTAAAATAATACTGCTTGGCATTATTTGGGTTTTAGGATAACCTTTTCTTTTGCCAATCATAAGTGCCGCTATTAATCCTGCGAGACCTCCATTCATATGTACAACTGTCCCTCCTGCAAAATCTAATGCGCCTTTATCCATTAAAAATCCACCTCCCCATACCATATGAGCTACAGGGGCATATACAAATGTAACCCAAAGAATTACAAATACAAACCATGTTGAAAATTTGGTTCTTTCTATTATACTACCGCTGGCAATTGCTACAGTAATTGCTGCAAATGTTCCCTGAAAGGCTACAAATACATATGTAGGATAACCATTGCTTTGTAAATCAGAATAACTTATACCGTTTAAAAATGATTCTTTTAAATTTCCGATAATTCCTCCAATGTCTCCGTTAAAAGCAAGAGAATAACCCCAAAATACCCAAACGACTGTAGCTATTGCAAAGGCTGAAAAAACCATCATATAAGTATTCAGGGCACTTTTGGCTCTTGTCATACCTGCATAAAAAAGTGCTAATCCCGCTGGTGTCATAATCATAACAAGTGCGGTTGATGTCATCATCCATGCCGTATTTCCGGTATCTAATTTTGGCGTATCGGCAAAAGCCAAACTTGCGAGTCCTAAAAGTGACAAAATTCTAAACAGCATCTCTTCCCCTTTCGCCTGTTCTGATTCTTATTGCTTCCTCAGCCGGCATAATAAAGATTTTTCCATCTCCTATTTTTCCTGTTTTTGCGTGTGTTTGAATAATCTCAACCGTTTTTTGAACAAAATCATCATTAACAAATATTTCCAGTTTTATTTTTGGCAGGAAATCAACCACATATTCGGCACCTCTGTATAATTCTGTATGCCCGTGTTGCCTGCCGTGTCCTTTTACTTCACTGACAGTAATACCTGTAATGTCTGAGTCAATTAAAGCCTCTTTAACCTCATCAAGTTTAAAAGGCTTTATAATCGCTTCAATTTTTTTCATCTGAGCTCCTTTTTTTGATTTACAATAAAATTATATATGTAAAAAGAGTATATCTATCATTTAGGATTGTATAAGATTTAATCAATAAATGATTAATTATTGAGCATTAGTATTAAAGAGTTAATTTATCTTATTTTTGACATTTGAGCGTTAGTTTGATAGAATAAAACAAAAAAAGGACTGCGTATGCTCAAGCCAAAAAGAACAGATATAGATTTGGAAAGTGAAGAATTTAAAAACGAAGAAATTAAAACAAAAAAATTTGTAGAAAAAGTAGTTAAACAATTTGGATGGTGTATAACTCCTAATGAGGAAATATATAATGCTATTATAATGGGGCTAACCCGTAATAAATTAATGTTTGGTAAAAGATACTGCCCCTGTTTTATTCCTATGGGTGATAAGGAAGACAGAATTTGTCCCTGCAAACCTGCAATTGATCATGAAGTAGCAGAAGGATGCTGTCATTGCGGCATATACTGTAATAAAGATAAATGTGAAGAAATTAAAAAGGGATTAGATGAAAAAAAGTGAGGAACTTTTGAAAAAAAATCAGATTTGCGGAGATGAACTTGTTTCATTATTAAACTCACGAATTAATCGTGAGCTCCTTTTTTTGATAGCCATCCAAGATAAATAAGTACAATTCCGTCCATAAAAAAACTAACCCCTACAACAATTCCCACTGTAAGAGGTGCAGTAAACGGCCATCCCAGAACCATAATAATACCTAAAATAAAACTTAAAACGCCGTTAAGCACGGATAACCACCATCCTTTTAAAGGTTTTAGATCAAGTCCCATTTGAAGGGAACTGAATGAATCAATAAAAAAATATGCAGCAAGAAGTATTGCAACAGCCGCGATTCCGCTGACAGGCCAGATTAAAAGTAAAATACCTGTAATTAAAAGAACGATAGCTTTAAACCATGCCCCCGCACTGTTTCGGTGTGCTTTAAATGTTGTCCAAACTTCAACTAATCCTACCGCAAGAAACAAAGCTCCTAGAAAAAATACAAACGCTGTACTTCCTAATTCCGGATAAATTATTGCTAAAATTCCGGCAATAGATAAAATAATACCTCCGACAATAGATAAAGTTGAAAATTCTTTTAATTTTTCTTTATCAATATTATTTGCAATAAACATTTTTGCCCCTTTAAATTTAGTAATATAATTATATATCAAATAATTTATATTTGTCAAATATTATGAGTATAAAAGACTAAAAAAAATTAAATAGTCTATCTATCTATTGGAAGTCCGGCCGGATGAAGTTCTTTTATAAACCATGGAAGTCCGTTTTTATTCAGTTCATACATAAACGGACGGGCAGGGAATTCTTCCATATTTTTAACCCCTTTACTAAACCAGGTTTTAGTAGCAATCATTTTAGCCCCTATCATAGCTGGAACCCCTGTTGTATAACTTACACACTGGGCGCCGACTTCCCTGAATGCACATTGATGGTCACAAATATTATAAATATAGTATCTTTTTTTCTTACCCTCTTTATATCCGGTTACTACTACGCCTATATTGGTTTGGCCTTTTGTTCTTGGGCCTAAACTTGCCGGGTCCGGAAGCACTTTTTTCAGAAATTCCATAGGTGAAATTTTACAGTTTTCGCATATTTCAATCGGTTTAATATCTGTCATTTTGATATTTTGCAAAGCTTTTAGATGCCAAAGATATTTATCAGAAAATGTCATAAAAAATCTTGCTCTTTTGATAGACGGAAAATTTTTAGTTAGGCTTTCTAATTCTTCATGGTAAAGCAGATAGCTTGGATATTCCCCGACTTTTGGATAATTCCATTTAAAACTGACACTCATAGGCTTAATTTCTTTCCATTCCCCGTTTTCATAGAATTTTCCTTTTTGGGTAATTTCACGTATATTTATTTCAGGATTAAAATTTGTGGCAAAAGGATAACCGTGATCTCCGGCGTTACAGTCAAATATATCAAGATATTCGATTTTTTCTAAAAGCTCCTGTGCCGCATAGGCCGTAAATACATTGGTTACCCCAGGGTCGAATCCGCTTCCAAGAAGCGCCATAAGTCCTGCTTTTTTAAAATCTTTGTCTTTTGCCCACTGTTTTTTATATTCAAATTTGGCAACGTCCGGATGTTCGTAATTTGCCGTATCAACATAATGCGCCCCGGCTTTAAGACATGCATCCATTATTGCCAAATCCTGATAAGGAAGCGCAACGTTTAAAACAATATCAGAATTTGTATCTTTAATAAGTTTAGCGGTAGCGTCTATGTCCATGGCATCAATTTGGGCTGTTTTAACTTCTATTCCAAGTTTTTCTTTAATGTCTTTTGCTATTAAATCACATTTGCTTTTTGTTCTGCTTGCCAAGACAATATTGTTAAAAACATGGGCGTTCATTGCAGCTTTAAAAGTTGCAACCCTTCCTACTCCGCCGGCTCCTATTATTAAAAGATTTGCCATTGCATTCCTTTTTTTCAAATTATAGCAAATTGTGTTATAATTTTTTTAAAAAGGTCTTAAAGTGTTGTTTTTTAAAAATAAAGAAAAAAATATTTCAAAAAATACTTTAAGTGAAGAAAAAGTAAATGAATGCTTAAACAGTATTAAGCAAAATACTGTGAATGAATCATATTTAAACGGAATTGATGATTTAAAAACTTTTGAAGAAAAAATAGAATTTATTTCAAAATTTTTAAATAATGCTGCATATGAAATGAATTATTTTATAAATCATTTCCCAGTAGCGCTTTTTGCTGTTGCACCAAATAAAAAAATGGTTGTTTGGAATAGTGAATTTGAAAAATTAACAGGATTTAACGAATATGAAATAAAAAAATTATCTTTACCTCAGGCTCCTAAAATTTTATGGCCTAAAAATCCTAGTGAATGTAAAGTCTGTAAGCTGGTTGGAAAATATAGCAATGAAAAAAAAAGCGGAATAGGTATAGCGGAAATTACAACCAAAGCCGGTGAAATAATCCCGGTTTATGTTTATGTTGAACCGATTGTCAGAAACGGGGAAGTGGTACAAACATATGTAAGTTTAAGAAATTTAACAGAAGAAAGAAAAAAAGAGGCTCATATTAGGAAAGAATTTTTCAAAAAAGAGGCTGTTGAGCTTATAAAAACACTTGAAGATATTACACATTATAAATTAAATACAAATTTTCATTTATCTGATGACAATGATTTTAAAATTATGGAAGAGCCTATTAAAGAAATACAAAAAACTTTGTCTAGATTAGTTGTGTCTCTTAAAAATTCATCAAATTTAGTTAAAGACGTACATATCGGAGTTTCTAAAGAATTAAATAAATTATTAAAATGGAATGAAACTAAAATTTTGCCTTCTCAAATGGAAGTGAGCAACAGAGCAAATGATCTTAATAATTCAATGGAAGATATAGAAAAAATGATAGAAATTATAAAAGATATAGCTGACCAGACTAATTTGCTTGCATTAAATGCGGCTATTGAGGCTGCAAGGGCAGGAGAACACGGAAGAGGTTTTGCGGTTGTGGCAGACGAGGTTAGAAAACTTGCTGAGAAATCTCAAAAAAGTGCGAGTGAAATAACAGCGGTTATTAATTTGATTAAACAAAATGTAATTAATATGAATTCAGATATTGAAAATATTAAACAGGAAATAGAAGAGCTAATGAAAGCATTAAAAGATATTGGTGATAAGTTTGATTCAATGGCAAGAAATATTTTAGAACTTACCAATATGATAAAAGATTTTGAAGCGTAATATGAAAATTTCTCTTATCCAGCAGTCGTTTAAAGGAAATAAAACTGATACTATTAATCATACAGTGGAAATGATTAAGAATTCAAACGGAGAGCTTGTAATTTTACCGGAGCTTCACCAGAGTGAATATTTCTGTAAAAACGAAGATACAAAATATTTTAGTTTGGCTGAGAAATTTAGTAAAGATGTTGAATTCTGGAAAAGAATCAGTAAAGAACAAAACATAGTATTAGTAACAAGTCTTTTTGAAAAAGCAATGGACGGGATTTATTACAATACGGCGGTGGTTTTTGACAGGGGAAAAGTAGTAGGAAAATACAGAAAAACACATATTCCAGACGACCCCGGGTTTTATGAAAAATTTTATTTTACTCCCGGAGACAAGATGGAGCCGATTGATACAAGCATTGGAAGGCTTGGAGTTTTGGTATGCTGGGATCAATGGTATCCGGAAGCGGCAAGAATTATGGCACTGAAGGGAGCTGAAATATTGATTTATCCTACGGCAATAGGTTATCTTTTATGTCCGGAAAACAGGGTTGATGAACTTTGTGAAAAAGAAAATACAGATAGTGAAAAGGAAAAAATGAAAAACGCATGGATAAGTGTGCAAAGAGGGCATGCCGTGGCAAACGGTGTTTATGTAGCGGCTGTTAACAGGGTGGGAAAGGAAAAAGACCCATCAGGTGTTTTAGGTGGAATAGAATTTTGGGGAAACAGTTTTGTTTTCGGTCCCCAGGGTGAGACAAAAGCAAGAGGCGGAATTAATGAAGAAATTATTGAAGCCGATATTGATTTAAAAGCGGCAAAAGAGCTCAGAAAAATATGGCCTTTTTTCAGGGACAGGAGAATTGATATTTATGAATGTTTGAATAAAAGATACTGCGGAGGCAATATTGATTAAAAAATTAATTTTGTTTTTATCTATATTTTCTGCTTTATTTGCCGAAGTTATTTTATACAAACCAAAAGATTTTAGTGCTAAAAGTATAAATAATATAAGAATTAAAACATATAAAAATATTAACGAAATTGATTTTAATAATTCTTTGGCAATTTTGGATTATAATCAAATCCCTTTTATTCTAAAAAATAATCTGAGTGTTATTACCCCTTTGGGTGAAGCTCATGAATATATTTTAACAAATCAAAAACCGTTGAGCAAAATTAAAACAATAGCAAACTTGGATTTTGAAAGTAAGATTTTACTGGATAGATTAGATGGAAATTATAAAGAAGTAAATGCAACTTTCAAAGATTTCTTACAAAAAAAAGTTGATGCGATTGTCTGGCAAAAAGATATTGACAATAATAAAATTTATGATTTTAAATTAAAAAATTACGGTATTTATTTTAACCGGTATTTTTTAGTGGCTTCTAAAAATTTTATAAAAACCCATAAAAAATTTATAACAGATATTAATTTTTATTTTGAGAAAAATTTTGATTTTAAAAAAGATTTGGTTTATAAGACTTTTTTAATAAGTGCTTTTTATTTACATAAAAAAATTGATTTTAACAATATTTTATTTGAAAATTATAATTTGATCAAAGAAATAAACGAAAAACCTTTAATTGTTGAAATAACACCAAACTGGCCGCCTTTGGATATGTATCAAAACGGACGTTTATATGGTATCGGTGTGGATTTTTGGAAACTGATTGCCAAAAAAGCACAATTGCAATACACATTTAAAAAAGTTTATCAATGGAATAAAATTTTAAAAGATATAAAAAATAAAAAAGCAGATCTCAGTATTACTTCTTCAAAAACAAAAGACAGGGAGAAATATGCACTTTTTAGCAAGGCTTATATTTCTTTTCCATTTGGAATAATTTGTAGAAATAATGAAAATTTTAATTTTGTAAATGAAATAAAATCAATTGCGGTCGGTAAAAATTTTACTGCTGAAAAACTTATGAAAAAGTATTATCCGAAATTAAATTATGTAGAAGTAAAAAATACGCTTGAAGCTTTAAGACTAGTTGAACAAAAAAAAGTTCAGTGTGCTGTGGATGTAATGCCTGTGATTTTGTGGATTATAAACCAAAATAATTTAATGAATTTGCAGATTGCTTTTAAAACACCTTTTAAATTTCATGTTCAGATTATGGTAAGACATGACAGGCCTGATTTGATAGAAAGAATTAATGATGCAATAGACAAAATTTCCGAAAATGAAAAAGAAAATATAATAAATAAATATACCTCCGCTGTTGTGGTGGAAAAAAATGCATATTGGAATTTTGTATTTTTAGCGGCCGCTTTATTTTTGATAATAATATTTGTAATTTTTTATATAAAATATCATAAAGTAAAAAAAGAATCGGAATTTGACGAACTTACCAAAATATTAAACAGAAGAGGCCTGGAAAAAAAATTAAAAGATATAGAAAAAGGTGTTATTTTATTTTTTGATATAGATCATTTTAAAAATGTTAACGATACGTACGGGCATGAATTCGGAGATTTTGTTTTAAGCGAAATAGGTACAATTTTAAAAAAAACTTTTAGAAAAAGCGATTGTTTAGGCAGATGGGGCGGAGAAGAATTTATTGTTGTATTGCCTCATACAAATTATGAAGACGGACTTAAACTTGCTGAGAAAGTAAGAAAAACAATCGAAAATTACAGTTTTAAAAATGTTAAAATTACAATTTCAATAGGTATTGGTGAATTTAAAAATAAAAAAGAATTTGAACAAGCTTTAAATCTGGCTGATGAGGCTTTATATAAAGCTAAAAACAATGGAAGAAATCAAATAAAAGGATATAAATGAAAATATCACCGAGTATTTTAAGTGCGGATTTTGGCAATTTGGCCGATGAGGTAAAAGCGGTATGCGCTGCGGGTGCCGATTATATCCACTGCGATATAATGGACGGGCATTTTGTCCCGAATATGACAATGGGGCCTATGATAATTGAAGCGGTAAAAAAGGCAAGTTCAATCCCTCTTGATATTCATTTTATGGTAGAAAACATTTCTTTTTTTATTGATATGTATAAATATCTAAAACCTGAATTTATAAGTTTTCACATAGAAGAGGAAAAGCACATAAACAGGGTTATTCAAAAAATAAGAAAAGAAGGAATCAGGCCGTCCGTTGTGTTAAATCCGGCAACCCCGGTATGTCTTTTGGATTATATAATCGAAGATGTCGATATGGTGCTTTTAATGAGTGTAAATCCGGGGTTTGGAGGACAGAAATTTATTCCTTCGACTTTAAGAAAAGTTAAGGAAGTAAGAAAACTCGCCGATAAAAGAAATCCTAATCTTTTAATAGAAATAGACGGCGGGGTTAATGATAAAAACGCAAAAGCGCTTTTTGAAGCCGGGGCTGATATGTTGGTAGCCGGCAGTTTTATATTTAAACAAAAAAATTATAAAAATGCTATTGAAAGTTTGAAATGAGAGTAAAAATATGCGGTATTACAAATTATTCAGATGCAAAAACAGCCTGCAGGGAGGGTGCCGATGCACTGGGGTTTGTAACTTATGAGAAATCACCGAGATTTATAAGTCCAGTTGAAATAAAAAAAATAATAGAAAAACTTCCTCCTTTTGTTGTAAAAGTCGTGCTTTTTGTAAATGTAAAGCCGGAATATGTAAATAAAATAATGGAATATACAAAAGCGGATATCGCACAGATTCATTTTGAAGCTGACGCGGAATTTTTTAAGAAGTTAAACTGTAAATATTTAAAAGTAATTAGGGCAAAAGAAAAAAATGATATTAAAAAATTTAATGATGAATATAGAATAATTGATGCTTATGTTCCCGAATACGGGGGAAGCGGAAAAAGATTGGCGCTTGAATGGTTTGAAAATAGGGATAATTCAAAAATTATTTTAGCAGGGGGACTTAATCCTTGTAATGTTGAAGAGGTCAAAAAATACGGATTTTACGGTGTGGATGTAAGCAGCGGCGTTGAAAGCAGCCTGGGAAAAAAAGACAAAAATAAAATCAGAAAATTTATAGAACTTACCAAGGCCTGTAAATGAAGGCGTTTGTTTTAAAAAAAATAGCTGAGAAATTAAAGAATTATAAATTTATTAAAAGGGCTTTCAGAGTTGATGAAAATCTTATATTAATGCAGTTTGACGAAGATAAATTTTATTTTGATTTGACAAAAGGAAACAGTGATATTTATATAAATATTGATTATCCGCTGGTTAAAAAGTTTAAAGCTCCTTTTGATATTGTAATAGAAAAAAAATTGACAAAATCAAAAGTGCTTGATATTAGAGCGTTTGAGAGGATTTTAATAATTACATCCGAAAATAACAATAATTTCAAAAAAGAGACGGTTCAGATAAGATTTGAATTTACAGGCCGTTATACAAATGCAATTATTTTAAAAGACAACATTGTAATTGAAGCGTTAAGACATATAAATGAAAATCTCTCAAGTAGGGTGGTAAAGCCGGGAGCTCGGTTAAAGGAGCTTTCAAAAATTGAAATAAAGGAAAAAAAATTCGAAATAGATAACCTGGAAGAGTATTCAAAAGATCTTTTTAATAAAAAATATAAGGTTAGACTTGATCAAAAAAAGAAAACGGCAATTAACAGAATTGATAAAAAAATAAAAGTAATAACATATAAATTAAATAAATTAGAGAGTACTGACCAACTTTTTCAAAAGGCCAAACTTTATAAAAAATACGCGGATATATTAATGGCGAATCTTTATCAGATAAAACCGTATCAAAAAGAGTTTAAAACAACAGATTTTGAAGGGAAAGAGATAACCATTCCAGTCCCGGGGCTTAAAAATATTAAAAAAATAGGAAATTATTATTATAAACTTGCGAAAAAAGCCAAAAAAAAAGTTGAGAATCTGCATATAGAAAAATCTCATCTAAGCGCGCAGCTCGATTTTTTAAAAAATTATAAAAAACTCATTGAAAATGCAAAAGATTTAAGCTCTTTAAAAACATATCAGCCCAATAAAAAAGAAAAAAAAGAAGATGAAAATATAGCTAAATTTATGTTTGACGATTATTTGATTTTAGTTGGAAAAAATGAAAAAGGAAATATTAAACTGCTTAAAAAATCAAATGCCAATGATTTATGGTTTCATATCAAAAATCTGCCCGGGGCCCATGTGATTCTTAAAAGCAATAAATTAAAAATTCCCAGTGAAGTTATAAAAGAGGCGGCAAAATTATCTGTTACTTTTAGCGGTAAAAACGAAGGGGATGTAGATTATACAAAAAGAAAATTTGTAAAAATCAAAGAAGGCGCGAAAGTTGAATATGGGAAATACAATACTTTAAAAATAAAAATATAAATTTAAGTAATTTATCCGATAAACGATATATATGATACAATATAAAAAGGATTTATTATGGGACTTATCGGACAGGTAACTTTTATAAACCAAAATATGAATGCAGTTTCAACGGTAGCGGCGGATGCTATTGCCAGAACCGTAGGCAGTGAAGAAGTTAAAAAGATTATTGCCAAAGAAAAAGAAATAAAAGTTAAAGAGGTAAAAAAAATTGAAGAAGTTGAAAAAATTTTACCAGAAGATAATTCAAAAGAAGAAGTTGAAAAAGAAATAAAACATTTAGATATAAAGGCATAAAATGAATATTCCAATAGAAAGAATTATTACATCGATAGTTTTAATTATATTATTGGTAATTATAGGAATAATAAACAATACATATCTAACGTTGTCTATTGTCGCTGTTATAACTATAACGGCTATGTATGAAGCACAAAAATTATTTTTTGCAAAAAATGAAAAAATATTTTATTTTTTAAGTGTGTTAAGTATATTTTCTGTTTTTACAAATCCTTTGTTTATTGGAACAGTTGGGATTTTATCAGTTGCCGGTTATATTGCTTTTTATAAAAAAAATATTAATGAAATATCTGTTGCCATATATCCTTTTTTACCTTTAATACTGCTTGAAATGCTTTATTTAAAAGGTTCGATGTCTATATTAATATGGCTTGTTGTAATTATTTCTCTTAGTGATTCGTCTGCATATATAATTGGTAAAAATTTTGGTAAAAAATTTATAAACAGCGGGTTTTCAGCGTCTTCTCCGAATAAAACATGGGAAGGTGTTATCGGGGGGATTGTAACAGGCAGTATAATCGGTTCTTTTGTGGGGCTTATGTTTTATAATTTTTTAACTGCGTTTATTATTTCACTTCTAGTAAGTGTGGCAGGTATATTTGGGGATTTGTTCGAAAGCTTTTTAAAAAGAAGGGCAGGGGTCAAGGACAGCGGAAAAATTTTACCCGGACATGGCGGAATATTGGATAGAATTGACGGATATTTGTTTGGTGCGCCTTTAATGCTGGCTTTAGTTTTGGCAATGGCTAATTGATGATTTTGCTTGGTTCAACCGGAAGTATCGGAACAAATACCCTTAAAATTGCAAGACGTTACAATATAGATATAGAAACACTTGTGGCCGGAAATAATTATAAACTTTTAAACCGGCAAATAAAAGAATTTAATCCAAAATATGTAGTTGTAAAAGACAAAGCTACTGCGCAAAAAGTTGATTTTAAAAATGTTTTATATGGTGAAAAAGCTGTTTTGGATACGATTGAAAAAAGCGAATCAAAACTGGTTGTTAATGCGCTGGTCGGAGAAGCGGGACTTAAACCAACTTTAAAAGCTCAGGAAATTAATAAAAAAATAGCATTGGCCAATAAAGAATCACTTGTAATTGCAGGTAAATTTATAGATACACATAAAATAACACCGATTGACAGTGAACATTTCGGAATATGGTATTTGTTAAACGGAAACCACAAAATGGAAAATGGAAAATCCAATAATAATTTTAAAAAATTGTATATAACGGCAAGTGGCGGGGCACTTAGGGAATGGCCGGTAGAGAAAATAAAAGAGGCAAAGCTCGAAGATGTATTAAATCATCCCAACTGGTCAATGGGTAAAAAAATTACTATTGATTCAGCCACGATGGTTAATAAACTTTTTGAGCTTCTTGAAGCAAGATGGCTTTTCGGCTCAAAAAATATAGATGCTTTTATTGAGACAAAATCCGTAATTCACGCTTTGGTCGAATGGGTTGACGGAAGCACCACTGCGCATATAAGCAGAGCAGATATGAAACTTCCTATAGTATATGCTATTTTTAATGAAGCACGTGAAGAAATTTTAAAACCTGTGAATCTGCTGGAAGTCGGAAATTTGGAATTTAGAAAAATAGATTCAAAAAAATATCCCGTATGGGAGATTAAAGATTTGATTTTGGGAAATCCCGATTTGGGAATTATAATAAATACGGCAAATGAATATGCTATAAAAAAATTTATAAATAAACAAATCGGTTTTAATGAAATAGGCAATACTGTTTTAAAATCAGTAAAAAAATTTGAAAATATAAAAATAAAAAATATTAATGAAATTTTCGAAGTAAAAAAAGAAGTTTTAAAATTTTTAGAAGGTTAAAATGAGAGTAATTTTATTTGATTTGGACGGAACACTGATTGATTCCACAGAAGCAATACTAGAAAGTTTTGATTATGCTTTCAGATATTTTAAAGGCAGTACACCGCATCCGGAAAAAATCAAAAAATTGGTAGGTTTGCCTCTTGATATTATGTTTGAGAATTTAGGCGTTGAAAAAAGAAAAGTCTGGGATTATGTGGATATATATAAAAAAAATTATAGAAAAATTTCTCTCAGAAAAACAAAACTTCTTCCTAATGCGAAAGAAGCGGTAATTAAAGCTCGTAATTTTGCTAGACTTGGAATTGTTACTACAAAAACAGCTGTTTATTCAAAAGAACTAATGGAACATTTCGAGCTTATGAAATATTTTGAAATATTAGTAGGAAGAGAAGATGTTGAAAAACCTAAGCCTCATCCGGAACCTGTTTTAAAAGCTGTTCATTTAATGAATGCAAAAAAGCAGACTACGTGGATGATTGGGGATACGTGTCTTGATATGACAAGTGCTAAAGAAGCCGGCGTTAAACATATAGGCGTAACTTGCGGATATACAGATGAAAAAGAACTTAAAAAATGTGCAAAAGCCGTGGAAAAAGGTGCTTTTGAAGCTGTGGAATATATAGAAAATTATTTTTTCCAAAAATCTTTATGAAGCAGGATAATCACTGTAAAAAATTCAAGCCTTCCGATTATCATTCCTATACTTAAAATGATTTTTTGCACTGGTGTAAAAAATGCAAAATTATAAGCAGGTCCAACTTTACCTAATGCCGCTCCGATATTATTAACGCAGGATAAAGTTGCACTAAGAGATGTTATCGGATCATATCCGCTTGCCAAAAGATATAATGAAATAGTGGCATTTGTTAAAATATACAAAAATAAAAAAGCTCCCACGTGACTTATGACGTTTGCTTTTAAAGCGATGTTATCTACTTTTACGGAAAAAATTGCGTTTGGAAAAAGAATCTTTTTAATTTGATATTTTAAATTTTTAAATAATATTACATATCTTATTGTTTTTATTCCTCCGGCGGTGCTTCCGGCGTTACCTCCCATTAACATTGATAGAAGAATAATAGTAACTGCTATGTGTCCCCATAATGAATAATTTGCAGAAGTAAATCCCGTACAGGTTACAATAGATGTTATATTAAAATAAGCATTTGTCATTGAATTTAAAAAAGAATTATGAGAATGAAAGAAATGAACAAAACCAAGAGCGGTTGCCAAAACGATTAATACTATTAAAAACCATTTTACTTCTTCACTTTTATATCCGCTGAAATCACCTTTCAGGGCTTTGTAATGTGCGATAAAATTAATAGCCGAAATACTCATAAATATTATTGCAGTCCAAAGTATTAAATAATTTTTATCCCAATAGGCAAACGAATTATTCTTTGTTGAAAACCCGCCTGTAGAAATAGTGGAAAAAGCTTGATTGACGGCGTCAAACCAATTCATACCTTCAATTTTAAATAAAACAATATTTAGAATAGTCAGTAAAGTGTACACTTTCCATAAGTTTATTGCGGTATTTTTAAGTTTTGGAGTTATTTTTGATGCTCCTATACCGGGTGATTCGGATTTAAAAAGTGTAAGAGATGTTGTGGGATTAATCATAGATATTACTCCGATTCCCAAAACAATAATTCCCATACCCCCAATCCAGTTCATTGTGCTCCTTAGTATCAAAGCCGTTTTAGGAAGCGAGGCAACATGGGAATAAATAGTGGCACCCGTAGTAGTAAAACCGCTGACACTTTCAAAAAAACCGTCAATAAAAGAAATATGCGTTAAAATCATTAAACCAAAAGAACCTATTACCCCGCCTAATATCCATACTAAATTTACACTGAGAATTGCTTCTTTTATAGTAAGTTCCAATGATGTCTTATTAAGCAAAAAATAAATTCCTATAAATGCCAGTGTACACGCAGTCCAGTAAGCTATAAAAAAATCATTTGCATATATAATAGCTGTAATTAGCGGTATTACAAAAGCAGCTTGGATAACTAGTCCGATTAAGCATAAAAATTTAATAATTTTTGTTACAGATTTTCTATCCATGCCCTGTTTCCTGATGTGTTAAAATAAATAAGTATATCATTTTCTTTTATTTCCATTTCTTTTTCTAGTTCTATAATTATATCGTCTCTTACAATTATTACTTTTGAATCTTCTTTTGGCGGGATAACGGTGTTATTTACAAATACTTTTTTAATAAAAATTTTTCCTTTAAATCCTATAAAATATCTTTCAAAAATAATATTTTTTCTGTCTATTTCTTCCAATATTTTAAAAACAGTATTCATTTTAGGGCCTCTTATTGTAGGCAAATGAAGAGACTGCATTATGGAATGATAATATGGGTTATTGTTTATACAGACAGGTTTTTTTATACCGTATTTTCTTGCTATTAAAGATTTCATTATATTTGTTTCGTCATTTTTTGCTGCTGCTATAGAGAGATCGTTTTGCTGTAAATTTTCACTTTTAAACAAATTTTCATCATCAAATGAAGCGTTAATGACCATTACTTCTTCTTGCAGTTGATGGGCTGCTTTATGAGCCGAATCGGTGTCCTGTTCTACAATTTTAATATTTAAATCCAGTGATTTAAATGTTTTTGCTATTTCGATTCCAAGAGGAGAGGCTCCAAAAATGAGAATATTTTCTATTTTATCTGGAAGCGAGGGGGCTAGCTGTTTTAATACTGTCTGTAAATTGTCTTTTTCTCCGAGAATATATACAAGATTGTTTGGCTTTATTACGCAATCGTTACAAAAAGAAATATTATTGTTTTCATCAATTATGGCGATTACACGGATTTTATCTGAATTTAATTCTTTTGCATTAATGCTAATTTCGCTATTTACGGAAATTAAAGGCATATCAATAAAAGGCAGGTCTTTTATATTGTTTGCCTGGGGCAGGTGAATAAGCTTTTCTAAGTTTAAAACCGTAATCGTATTTGAGTAAATTATATTATTAATATGAAATTTTTCAGGAATAGAAGTTAAAGAATAGGAGGTGTTGTTAATTCTTGCAATTTTATTTTTTATTTCGGTAAAATCATTAATTATCAATGAAGATAAAATATTAATTTCATCATTATTGGTTACAGCTATATAATAATCATACTTTTTTTCAAGATTTTGATATGTCAGTGTATCTTTTAAATTACCAAATATTGTTAATACATCAAGCGATTCGGCAATATAATTTAAATTATTTTCATTTTTGTCAACTATTGTAATATTGTGCTCTTTTGAAAGAAGTTTGGCTATATTATAACCCACTTTTCCACTTCCTGCAATCAATATATCCATTAATACTCCTTTGTTAAAGTACAATTATATCTTTTTTTATTACAAAAAGTAACATTATAAGAAAATTTTATTTTTGTCATTTTCATAATGATTGAAAACTCGGTCATATGTCTGAATGGTGCTGTCATTGTATTGGCACTAACTTGTTTATAAACGAGATAAACTTTCGCTTTAGCGACTTATGAAGTTTATAAAACGAATGTTTTGTTC
>CAYPHV010000021.1:2328-21937 GCA_964410645.1 uncultured Nautiliales bacterium | reverse complement strand
AATGAAAAAAAATATTGTAGGAATTATATTAGTAATTTTAGTGGCAGTCGGAGGGGTTTTAATTTACAAAGCTTTAAATGCAAAAAAAATTCCGGCGGGGCTTGTGGCCGGGGTTGGGAATTTTGACGGGGATTTGATTAATATTAATACAAAATATCCCGGAAGGGTTATAAAAGTTAATATTGATGACGGAAGCAATATTAAAAAAGGCGGTGTTATCGCAGTTTTGGATAGTGACGAATATGAAGACAAATTAAAAGCGGTTGAATTTCAAATAAAAGCAAAAGAAAATGAATTGAATTTTACAACAACTAAAATCAATAATTCCATTCAAGAAGCTGAGCTTGTTTACGGGGCTAAAAAAGATGAATTAAAATCATTGATTGAAAATATTGAATCTTTAAAAGCTGTAATTAATCAGGATAAAAAAGATGAAAACAGAATGAAAGAGCTGGTTAAAAGACAAGTAAATAAAATTCACGATTTAGAACTGGCCGGGTTAAAAACTGTAACAGATACTAAACAATCAGAGGCTCTAAAAGCTAAAAAAGAGGCCTTAATAAAAGCCGTTAAAATTGCTAAGAAAAATGTTGATACGGCAGTTGCAGCGAGAGTTAATATAAAAGCGCTTAAAAACGCTATTTTGGCTTTGAATGCCAGTAAGGATGAAATACAGACTGTAATAAATAAACTTACTATTAAATCACCTATAAACGGGCATATAGTGGATAAAGTCGCAAATATCGGCGAAGTTTTAGGTGCCGGTATGAGTGTGGCAACTGCAATAGACCCGGATAATTTATACTTAAAAGTCTTTGTCGATGAGGTAAATAACGGAAAAATAAAAAGAGGGGACAGGGCAGAAATATTTTTAGATGCGTTTCCGAATAAGCCGATTGAGGCAAAAGTTATAAAGATTGCCCAGAGGGCTGAATTTACTCCAAAAGAGGTTGAGGTAAGGGAAGACAGGGTCCAAAGGGTTTATGAAATTGATATAAAACCGATAAACCCTAATCCTTTAATTAAATTCGGGCTTCCCGGAATCGGGGTTATAAGCATAGGGGGAAAACTTCCCGGTAGTTTAGATGAATTGCCTAAAATGTAATGGAAAACGGATAATTAATAATGGATAATACTCAATTAAAGAGAAAAATATTTGAAACAAAAAATGTAACGGTAAAATATAAAAAAAAGAAAGCTATTGAAAATGCGTCTATTGAAGGATATGAAAAGGAAATAATAGGTTTTATAGGGGCTGACGGGGCGGGGAAGAGCTCATTTATGTATGCAATAAGCGGGGTTAAGGATTTTGAAGGAGAAATCAGATTTTATGATTTTACTTATAAAAGTATGAAAGAGACTGAAAAATTAAAGCATAATACCGGTTTTATGCCACAGGGGCTAGGTCTTGTTCTATATAAAAATTTGAGTGTAAAAGAGCATCTTGATTTTTTCAGCGATATAAGTAATGTAAAAAGAGATGATGAATATTATGAATATAGAAACAAACTTCTTAAAATGGCAGACCTTTATGAGTTTCAGGACAGACTTGCTAAAAATTTAAGCGGGGGTATGAAACAAAAACTCTCCCTTATCTGCACTCTTATCCATAAACCGAAACTTTTAATATTAGACGAGCCTACAACCGGAGTTGACCCTTTAAGCAGACGTGAACTTTGGAAAATATTAAATGAAACCAGAAGTGGTCTTACAATTGTAAGTACCGCTTATATGCAGGAAGCCGCTTTGATGGACAGGGTTTATCTGTTTGATGAGGGAAAAATTATTGCGGGTGGAAAGCCAAAAGATTTGATGGATTCGATTAAAAATTATGTTTATAGAGAAACAGAATGCAATGAATGCATAACATTTAATAAAACCACATATTCTGTTAAACCTCTAAATACTCCTTATAAAAAACCGACGCTTGAAGGGCTGTTTTTTGTAAATGCTCTCAAAAATAATAAAATACCTCCAAAATTAATTATTAAAGAAAACAAAAAAACACTTCCTGATGTGGTGCTTGAAGCAAAAGGAATGACCAAAAAATTCGGTAGTTTTATAGCGGATGACCATATTGATTTAGAACTTAAAAAAGGCGAAATTTTAGGACTTCTCGGGGCAAACGGGGCAGGAAAAACCACGCTTATTAAAATGCTTCTCGGACTTTATCCCATTGATGAGGGGGAACTTATTCTTCTTGGCAAAAAAATTAAATCATATGAAGACAGAATTGTTTTAAAAAGTAAAATCGGATATATGTCCCAGCTTTTCGCGCTTTATAAAGATATGACTATAAAAGAAAATTTATTATATTTTGCCAATATGCATAAAATTGATGTAATAAAAGCTTATAGACTGATCAAAGAATATGCGCAGAGTCTCGGATTCGAAGAATATTTGAATGCTTTTCCAAAAGATGTGCCGCTTGGGATAAATCAGAGATTTTCACTGACAGCCGCTATTATGCATGAGCCGGTTGTTTTGTTTTTGGATGAGCCTACAAGCGGGGTTGATACAATTGCAAGGGCACAGTTTTGGGATATTTTGCATCAGTTAAAGGAAAAATGGGGAATTTCCATACTTATTACAACACATTATATGAGTGAAGCCGAATATTGTGACAGGGTTGTTGTATTAAAAAGAGGCAAAAAAATAGTTGATGACAATGTGGAAAATCTGCACAGGAAATTTCCTGATAAAACTTTTGAAGATATATTTATTAAATTTTATGAGGAAACGAATAATGGAGAAAATAAATGAATATAGGGGTTATAAAAGCTTATATGCTGAATGAGTTTAAAGATTTGGTAAGAAGTAAAATGATTTTTATGGTTTATTTAATACCTTTAATGATTCTTATTTTATTCGGATATGGGATTAAAATGAATGTAAAGCATGCAAGAAGCGTGGTAATTGATTATGACAAAAGCAAAATTTCCCTTACTCTTATTTCAAAAATGAGGGATTCAGAGTATTTTAAACTAATGCCGTCTATGAGTGAAAAAGAGGCGCTTAATAAAATGAAAATCGGAAAAGTGGATATGATTTTTATTATCCCTGTGTCTTTTGAAAAACAAATTTTAAAAAATCAAAAAACACAGATTGGGGTTTTTATAGATGGGGCTTATCCTATGAGGGCGCTTACTATGGAAAGTTACGCCGAGGGGCTTATTTTGAATACGGCAAGAACTCTTAATCCTAATTTTAAAAATTTGATTTCCATAAATCAAAGAATGCTTTTTAATCAGTCCCTAAGAGATGAAAATGCAATTGTCCCCGGGCTTATCGGGCTGATTTTACTGGTAGCGCCTGCTATTTTGGCGGCACTGCTGATTGTAAAAGAAAAAGAAGAAGGAACTATTTTTAATTTTTATTCATCACCTGTGAGAAAAACAGAATTTTTAACAGCAAAACTCACACCTGTATTTATTTTGCATTCATTTAATATCTTTATTTTGTTTCTGGTTGCCGTTTATCTTTTTAAAGTACCTTTTAAAGGAAGCTTTTTAATTTATTTTCTGGCCAGTGAAATATATATTTTAATATCCCTTGGGATAGGACTGCTTGTGAGTATTATTTCATCCCGTCAGGTTGTTGCGATAGTTTTAACTGCTATTATTACTATAATTCCCGGGTTTTTATATTCTGGTATTCTTATGCCGATTTCTTCAATGGAGGGTGAATCGTATATTGAAGCCCATATTTTTCCTGTGATGTATTATAACCATCTGCTTTATGATACTTTTTTAATAGGTCAGGGGTTTAATTCTTCTAAAAATATTCTTTATTTTGGGATTTTGATTTTTTATGCATTTTTACTTTTTGCAATTGGCAGATTGCTTTTGAAAAAGGGCTTAAAATGAAAGCGTTTATGGCAATATTTGGTAAGGAGATTTTAAGTTTTTTAAGAAGTATCGGTCTTGTGGCGGTGGTTTTATATTCTTTTACGTTTGATATTTATATTTCGGGAAGCGGAGTTCAGGTAAAACCCAGAAACGTATCTATAGGATATGTTGATTATTCCAAAGGGGTGGTTTCTAAAAAAATTCTCTCTCATTTTCATAGGCCTGAATTTAAAAATCCTGTTCCTTTTAAATCCCAAAAAGAGTTAAGCAGTGCTATTTTTAATAAAAAAATAATGGTCGGAATTGTATTTAACAGTGATTTTGAAAAAAATATTTATAAAAAAGAACCGGCTAAAATTAATGTTTTAATTGATTCAACCGCGGCAAGCCAGGCTTATGTGACGCTCAGTTACCTGCAAAATATAATTTTACATATGAGTAATGTCAAATTTCCGATAGATTTGGCAATTCATAAGCTTTTTAACCAAAACAGCAATTCAAAATGGTTTATGTCTTTTACCGAGCTTTTATCTGTTATTACACTTCTTGGGGTAATACTGACTGCTATGGTGTTTGTAAAAGAAAAAGAGGACGGGACTTGGGATATAATGCTTTTAATGCCTGTTAATTCAAAACTTATTATTTTTGCAAAAATTCTCTCTCAGGTTGCCATTTTGCTTTGCGGGGTTATTGTTGCTTTTGGGTTTGTAATACTTGGAATATTTAATGCACCGATGAATGGAAGTATTTTTGATTTTTTAGTTTTAACTCTTCTTTATTGTCTTACAGCGGCGGGACTTGGGCTTTTTATTGCCGCAGTCAGTGAAAGTGCTCTGCAGGTCGCTCAATATTCCATACTTATAATGATGCCTCTTATTTTTTTAAGCGGTGCATGGACGCCTATTTATGCTATGCATCCGGCTTTACGGTTTTTATCCCTTTTTTCACCTCTTAGATATTATATTGAAGGGAGCGAAAGTATAATGTTCAGGGGGGCTGATATGATTCATTTATGGAATTACTACGCTGCACTTCTTTTTTTGGGCATTATTTTATTTTGGTATGGATACAGGAAAATGGGAAGACTTTTTTAAATCTTGACAAAATGAATATTTTTGAATATAATTTAAGCAATAATATTACAAGGAGTTACTTTTATGAAAACTGTAACAATGAGAGTTGATGATGCAATTTATAAAATGATAAAAACAGCCGCCGATGGGCAAAGAAGAAATATTTCCAATTTTATCGAGTATGCAACACTGCAATATTTAACTTCATCCCAATATATAAGTGATGACGAAATGAATGAAATTTTAAACGATAAAGAACTGGTTAAGAACCTGGAAATTGGTTTAAAAGAGGCAAAAAACGGGGATTATACAATTGTATGATTTCAAGATAGCAGAAACGAAGAATTTTCAAAAAATTAAAAAAAATATTGACAAAAAAATTTATAACAAAATTGTTGCTGTAGTATATCCTCAGTTAAAATCGAATCCGTATTGTGGAACAAATATAAAAAAACTTAAAGGAAAATTTGAGGGTTATTACAGATATAGACTTGGAAACTACAGACTTTTTTATCTCATTGAGTATGAAAAGGTATTGATTGTCGTAACAGATTTTAAACACAGACAAAACGCATATGATTAAAAAGGATAATAATGAAAGATATACAAAAAGAATTTTTAGACAACCGTAATCCTACAAAAGATTTGTGGAGGATGTTCAGGGTAATAAGTGATTTTACAGATGCGTTTGAAGAACTTGACGATTTGCCTCCGGGAATTTCTATTTTCGGGTCCGCAAGAGAAAAACCCGGAGTTTATTATTATGAAAAAACCACTGAAATAAGTAAAAAACTAAGCGATAAAGGTTATGCAATTATCACAGGAGGGGGTCCCGGTATAATGGAAGCGGCAAATAAAGGCGCTAAAATAAGCGTGGGGCTTAATATTTTACTGCCGCGTGAACAGATTACAAATCCTTATGTGAAAACAAAATTGTCATTTAGGTATTTTTTTACAAGAAAAGTTACATTTTTAAAATATAGTGTTGGAACTGTTATGATGCCCGGAGGTTTTGGGACGCTCGATGAATTAAGCGAAGTTTTGGTTTTGGTCCAGACCAAAAAAATGAGCCGTATCCCCATCGTATTTTTTGGGGTGGAATATTATAAGCCTTTACTTGATTTTTTTGGAAAAATGCTTGAATATAAACATATAGATAAAGAAGCTCTTAATTTGTTTATTGTTACTGATGATGTTGATGAGGCGGTAAAATATATTTGTCAAAATGCAATAAAACCGGATTTTCATAACCAAAAAATTTAATTCTTTTTCCTTTTTATAAGGAAAGAACGCTTTCTTTTCTCTTGCAAAAAAAATTAATTTAACTTATAATTTCATTCCAAAAGCGTGTAATATCACGAGATCTTTAAAAAGGAATGCAATGGAAACAATTAGAATTAAACTTCAGGCATATGACCACAGGGTGCTTGACAGGGCTGTAAATATTATTACGGAAGCGATTAAAAGAACTGGAGCAGGTGTTAAGGGACCGATTCCTTTACCTACAAAAATCAGAAGATATACGGTGCTTAAATCACCTCATGTTAATAAAGACAGCAGAGAACAATTCGAAATTAGAATTCATAGACGTCTTATTGATGTTGTGAACGCATTGCCTGATACGGTTGATCAATTAATGAAACTGGAATTGGCACCGGAGGTTGATGTAGAAGTTAGGGCATTAAGTTAAGGAGAATTGAATGGAATTTATAGTTGAAAAAATAGGAATGAGTAGGACAGTTGGAATTCCAAGCATTCCGGTTACATTGTTAAAAGTTGTACCGGCTAAAGTTTGTGAAATTAAAGATAATAAAGCGTTAGTTGCTTATTCAAACGGTAAAAAAACAAATAAAGCGGTTGAAGGTATGCAAAAAAAATATTCTTTAAGCAGAGAATTTAACAGATTTGCAGAAATTGAAGTTGCAAACAGTGATTCCGGTGATTTAGATGTAGCACCTTTAAAAGAATCAAAAAAAATAAAACTGACTTTTAAAAGTAAAGGAAGAGGCTTCGCCGGTGTTATAAAAAGACACGGATTTGCAGGCGGTCCCGGAGGACACGGAAGTAGATTCCACAGAGCTCCAGGATCAATCGGTAACTGCGAATGGCCAGGACGTGTAATGCCAGGCAGAAAAATGCCGGGACATTATGGAAATAAAAATGTAACGGTAAATGCCGAAATATTTGAATTTGACCCTGAAATGGGTGTTTTGGCAATTAAGGGAAGCGTTCCTGGAAGCAACGGAACTTTAGGTAAAGTAAGGATAGTAAAATGAGTATAAATTTTGAAACAATTAATAAATTGCCTGAAGATTTTCAGGGTATTAATCCTCACAACCTTTATCTGTATGTAAAATCTTATCTTGCCAATCAAAGAGCAGGAAGTGCGCATACAAAGACAAAAAGTGAAGTCAGTGGTGGTGGTAAAAAACCTTTTAGACAAAAAGGATTAGGTAGAGCCAGACAGGGAAGTATCAGAGCTCCTCAATTTACAGGCGGCGGTGTTGCACACGGACCAAGAAATGAAAAAGACTGGTCACAAAAACTAAATAAAAAACAAAAGGCGGTGGCGTTAAAATATGCTTTAAATGAAAAAGCCGAAAACGGAACGCTTTTTGTAACTAATTCTATTAAAGTCGAATCAGGAAAAACAAAAGACGCAGTTAAATTTTTGAATGAAATTAATCAAAGAGATTATTTAATTGTTGTGGATGGAATGGATGAAAAAACATTTTTAGCATTCAGAAATATTCCTAATATTTATATTATTACACCGGAAGAATTAAATGCATATTATGCAAGTGTGTTTAAGTCAATTGTTTTTGATAAAGCAGCATTTGATAAAGTTATAAAGGGCTAAGCTATGGCAGATATTACAGATATTAAAACAATAGTGTATACAGAAAAAGCACTTAATTTACAGGAAGATGGTGTTTTGGTGGTTCAAACAACACCAAAAGTTAGTAAAAATCAGCTTAAACAGATTTTTAAGGAATATTTCGGAATAATCCCTCTTAGAGTAAATTCACTCAGACAAAAAGCGAAAGTGAAAAAATTTAAAGGGGTTGAGGGTAAAAGAAACGATTATAAAAAATTTTATGTAAAATTACCTGAAGATGCAAAACTTGAAAGCCTAAGTGTATAAAGGGAAAAAGATGGCAGTAAAAACATATAAACCATATACACCGTCAAGAAGATTTATGAGTTCATTGGAAAACAATGATATCACATCTAAACCGGCGGTTAAAAAATTATTGACAAACTTATCAGCGAAAGCTGGTAGAAATAATCATGGAAGAATCACTTCCAGACATAGAGAAGCCGGAGTTAAAAAACTATATAGAATAATCGATTTTAAAAGAAATAAATTCGGTGTTTCTGGTAAAGTTGTAACGATTGAATATGATCCGTACAGAAATTGCAGGATATGTTTGATTTCATATGCTGACGGAGATAAAAGATACATTCTTAAACCCGAAGGTCTTAAAATCGGAGATACTGTAATGGCAGCGGAAGCAGGACTTGATATAATGTCCGGAAATGCTATGAAACTTAAAAGTGTTCCAATAGGTACAGTCGTTCATAATGTTGAAATGAAACCTGGAAAGGGCGGACAAATTGCCAGAGCCGCAGGAAACAGCTGTCAAATTATGGGTAGGGAAGATAAATATGTAATTGTAAGACTTCCTTCAGGTGAAATGAGAAGAATTCTCGGTGAATGTATGGCAACCATTGGTGTTGTCGGTAACGCAGATTATCAAAATATAACTGTTGGTAAAGCCGGCAGAAGCAGACATCTTGGAATCAGGCCTCAAACAAGAGGTATTGCCATGAACCCGGTTGATCACCCACACGGCGGTGGTGAAGGAAGAAGCAAAGGAAACCAACCTGTTACACCTTGGGGTATGCCTACTAAAGGTTTCAAAACAAGAAAGAAAAGACAATCTGACAAGTATATAATTTCAAGAAGAAAGAAATAAGGATAGGTAATGGCAAGAAGCACTAAAAAAGGTCCTTTTGTAGACGACCATTTAATAAAAAAAGTTTTAAAAGCAAAAGAAGAAAAAAATCCTAAACCTATTAAAACATGGTCTAGAAGAAGCACTGTTACACCTGAAATGATTGGTTTGACAATCAACGTTCATAACGGGAGAGATTTTGTGCCTGTTTATGTAACCGAAAGACATGTGGGAATGAAACTTGGTGAATTTGCTCCTACAAGAACTTTTAGAGGTCACAGAGGCTCTGTTCAAAAGAAAATAGGTAAGTAAGGGAAGGTTATGAGTAAAGCAGTATTAAAATTTATAAGACTTTCACCGATAAAAGCAAGATTAGTAGCAAAAGAAATTCAGGGAATGAACGGAGAAATTGCTCTTGCAAAATTAGATTTTATGCCAAATAAAGCAGCAGAGGTTATTTCCAAGGTATTAACCAGTGCAATTGCAAACGGCGGTTATGATGCAAAAGAAGTTATTGTAAAATCATGCAGAGTTGACAGAGGTTCATATCTTAAAAGATTCAGACCAAGAGCTAGGGGAATGGCAAGCAAAATTCAAAAACCTACTGCTCATATCTATGTAGAAGTTGAAAAGGAAAGCTAATGGGTCAAAAAACGAATCCAATTGGAATAAGACTTGGGATTAATAGAAACTGGAGAAGCAGATGGTTTATTAATTATAACACTATGCCTGAAAACATATTAGGGGATTATGAACTTAGAAAGTTTTTAAAGAAAAAACTTTATTATGCAGGTGTTAGCGATATTTTAATAGAAAGAACTGCAAAAAAAATAAGAATTACAATATTTGCCGCTAAACCAGGAATTATTATAGGTAAAGGCGGAAGCGAAGTAGAAGCGCTTAAAAAAGAACTTCAAAAAATGCTTGAAAATAAAGAATTGATTCTTAATATTAAAGAAGAGAGAAAACCTCAGATAAGCGCACAACTTGCAGCTGAAAATATTGCTACTCAGTTAGAAAGAAGGGTGGCATTTAGACGAGCTATGAAAAAAGTTATGCAAAATGCATTAAAATCAGGTGCCAAAGGGGTTAAAATTCAGGTTGCCGGAAGACTTAACGGAGCTGAAATGGCAAGAACCGAATGGTATCTTGAAGGAAGAGTTCCTCTTCATACCCTAAGAGCAAAAATTGATTACGGATTTGCAGAAGCTTTAACCACTTACGGAATTATAGGCGTTAAAGTCTGGATATTTAAAGGTGAGGTTTTACAAAAAAGAAATCAAATAGAAGAAGCTTCCAGCGAGGAAAAAAGACCTCAAAGAAGAAGAAAAGGACGTAGACATGTTAATGCCAAAAAAGACTAAATATAGAAAACAGCAAAAAGGTAGGAACAGAGGAAAAGCCTACAGAGGAAGCTCACTGGCTTTTGGTACATACGGGCTCAAAGCGCTTGAACTTGGCAGAATAAATTCAAGACAAATAGAAGCGGGTAGGGTTGCGCTTACCAGAACTATGAACAGAACCGGTAAAGTCTGGATTAGAGTATTTCCCGATAAACCTTTAACTTCAAAACCTGTAGGGGTGAGAATGGGTAAAGGTAAAGGCGGTGTTGAAGATTGGGTTATGAACATTAAACCGGGCAGAATTGTTTTCGAACTTACCGGTGTCGATAATGATACAGCAGTTACCGCCTTAACTCTTGCAGCGGCAAAATTACCGTTTAAAACAAAAATAATTTCAATGGAGAATGAACATGAGCTATACTAAATTAAATGTAGCGGAACTTATACAAAAGAATGAAGCTGAGCTTCAAGAACTTTTGAAAAATAAAAAAAAGGAACTTTTTGAAACTAGAATGAAACTTAAAACTATGCAATTACAAGATACATCTTTGGTTTCTAAAGTTAGAAAAGACATTGCAAAAATAAAAACTGCAATGAAACAGAAAAGGGGTAAATAATGCCTAAAAGAGTTATCCAGGGAAAAGTTATTAACAAAACGGGTGATAAAACTGTTAATGTTTTAGTGGAAAGAAAAGTTTTGCATCCCAAATATCATAAAATTGTTAAAAAATTTAAAAAATATCTAGTTCACGATGAAGAAAACAAAGCTAATGTCGGTGACGAGGTAATTGCAATTGAGCATAGACCAATTTCTAAAAGAAAAACATATGTTCTTAAAGAAATTGTTGAAAGAGGAGAATAATTATGATTCAACCATTTACAAGATTAAAAGTTGCCGATAACAGTGGCGCTAAAGAAATAATGTGTATAAAAGTTTTGGGAGGCTCCAAAAGAAGATATGCGACAGTCGGCAATATTATTGTAGCTTCTGTAAAAAAAGCTATTCCAAACGGTAAAGTTAAAAAAGGTCAGGTTGTAAAAGCGGTAGTCGTCAGAACAAAAAAAGAATTGCAAAGAAACAACGGCTCATTAATAAGATTTGACGATAATGCAGCGGTAGTTATTGATGATAAAAAAGAACCAGTGGGAACACGTATTTTTGGACCAATCGCCAGAGAAGTCAGATATGAAGGTTTTCAAAAAATTACATCACTTGCACCGGAGGTGTTATAATGGCAGCTAGAAAAAATTTATCTCCTAAATTCAAAATCAAAAAAGGCGAAAATGTACAAATAATCGCCGGAGATGATAAGGGTAAAACAGGAGCGGTAATCAAAGTACTTCCAAAAGAAGCAAAAGTTATAGTAGAAGGTATTAATAAAATAAAAAAAGCTGTTAAGCCTACTGAAGAAAACCCAAAAGGTGGCTTTATTGAGATTGAAAAACCAATCCATATCTCTAACGTAAAAAAAGTAGAAGGCTAAGGCTATGTTTGAAGTAAAAGAAAAATATATAAACGAAATTCGACCAAAACTGGTTGAAGAATTTGATATTAAAAATCCTATGCTTATTCCAAATCTTGAAAAGATAGTAGTAAGCGCAGGTATCGGTGAAGGGAACAAGGATAAGAAAGTTCTTCAAAATGTTGCAGACACTTTAACAATTATTACAGGTCAGAAAGCTGTAATTACTCCTGCTAAAAAATCTGTTGCGGGATTTAAAGTGAGAGAAGGTATGCCTGTTGGCGCCAAAGTAACACTTAGAGGCGATATGATGTGGAATTTTTTACAAAAACTTATTTCTGTTGCACTTCCAAGAGTGAGAGATTTCAAGGGTATAAACAGAAACGGATTTGACGGAAGAGGTAATTTCAACTTTGGTTTGACTGAGCAATTGGTATTTACTGAAGTTGATTATGATTCAATTGTAAAAGTTCATGGTATGAATATCAATATTTCAACAACAACTGATGATGATAAACAAGCTGAAAAAATGCTTGAACTTATCGGATTCCCATTTACAAAAGGAAAATAATATGGCTAAAAAAAGTATGATAGCTAAAGCAAACAGAAAACCAAAATTTAAAGCCAGGGCATATACAAGATGCTCTATTTGCGGTAGAGTACATTCTGTTTATAAAGATTTTGGTATTTGTAGGATTTGTCTTAGAAAAATGGCAAATGAGGGATTACTCCCTGGTGTAAAAAAAGCAAGCTGGTAAAAGGAAAAGCTCATGATGAATGATATTATTGCAGACGGATTAACAAGAATCAGAAATGCTTGTTTAAGAAAAATGGAAGTTACAAAGCTTAACCATTCGCGCCTTATGGAAGATGTTTTAAAAGTATTTGAAGAAAAAGGATATATAGAAACTTTTAAAGTAATTGAAAATGGAAATAAAAAATTTATTAACGTTACTTTAAAATACGACGAAAATAAAGACAGTTTTTTTAATGAAGTTCAAAAAGTTTCTAAACCCGGCAGAAGAGTTTATAAAAGTTATGAAGACGTAAGAAGATTTAAAAACGGATTTGGAACTTTGGTTGTATCCACCAGTAAAGGCGTGTTGCCTAATGACGAAGCTTATAAACAAAAAGTCGGCGGTGAAGTTATCTGTAGTATTTGGTAAAATAAAGGAGAGTTAATGAGTAGAATAGGTAAGCAGCCCGTAAAGTTGGCTTCTGGTCTTGAAGCAAAACTTGAAGGGAATAAATTAGTTATTAAAAAAGGCCAAGAAAGTAAAGTAATTGATACCAAAGGTGTTGTTAAAGTAAACATTAAAGACGATATAATTACTTTTGAACCAGTAAACGATACCAAATTTTCAAGATCTATGTGGGGAACTGCAAGAGCACTTACAAATAATACGATTGCAGGACTTATAAATGGATTTGAAAAAAAACTTGAAATCAACGGCGTTGGTTACAGAGCTGCTGTTAAAGGAAATGTATTGGAATTACAGCTTGGATATTCACATCCTATTAATTATAATATTCCAACCGGAATAACTATTGCGGTAGAAAAAAATATAATCAGTGTAAAAGGCAGTGACAAACAGCAAGTAGGTCAAGTGGCAGCTGAAATTAGAAGCTTTAGAAAACCTGAACCTTATAAAGGTAAAGGTGTTAAATATGTCAGCGAACATATTATAAGAAAAGCTGGTAAGACAGCTAAAAAATAAGGGTGAGAGATGAGAAGAAGTAAAGCATTAGCTAAAAGAAATTTACAGAGATTAAAAAGAAAAAGAAGAGTTAGGGGCAAAATTAGCGGAAGTGTTAATCAGCCCAGAGTAAGTATATATAAAACAAATAAATATATTATTGCTCAAGCAATTGATGATACAAATTCAAATACATTAGCTTATCTTAACACTGCTCATTTAGAAGAAAAATTACCTTCAAATATAGAAGGGGCTAAAAAAGCAGCGGCTTTATTTGTTGATCAATTAAAATCAGCAAATATAGAAACTATTTCTTTTGACAGAAATGGTTATAAATATCATGGTGTAGTTGCAGCATTTGCAGATACTCTAAGAGATAACGGTATAAAACTATAAGGAAGGCAAATGGCTAAAAGAGAAGTAATTAAAGACTATAATAAAGAAGAATTTGAAGAAGCAGTTGTTAATGTTGGAAGAATTGCTAAGGTTGTTAAAGGCGGTAGAAGATTCAGATTTAACGCTTTAGTGGTTGTTGGTAACAAAAAAGGAATAGTAGGAGTCGGAAACGGTAAAGCTAAAGAAGTTCCGGATGCAATTAAAAAAGCAATTGAAGATGCTTTCAAAAATTTGGTTAAAATTAATGGTATACACAAAGATACTATTACTCATGATATAGAAATAAAATTGAATGCATCTAAAATTATATTAAAACCGGCCAGTGAAGGTACAGGACTTATTGCAGGTGGTGCGATAAGACCGGTATTGGAACTTGTTGGAATTAAAGATATATTATCTAAATCACTTGGTTCAAACGAACCGCATAATCTTGTAATGGCGACTTTAACAGCTTTACAAAAGATAAAAAGTAAAAAGGCTTAAAAATGGCATTAAGTAATTTAAAACCGGCATGCGGTGCTACACATAAAACAAAAAGAATAGGCCGAGGAGCAGGAAGTGGCTATGGTAAAACTGCAGGCAGAGGACAAAACGGTCAAAAAAGCAGAACTGGATACACTATAAAAAGAGGATTTGAAGGTGGACAGAATCCACTTCAAAGAAGACTTCCGAAAGTTGGATTTAAAAGTAGAGTAACAAAACCTCAAGTAGTAAACGTTGATAAAATTGCAGCTATTGCTAACCTTGAAGAAATTACACTCAAAACTTTAAGCGATGTTATTAAAATAGAATCAAACAAAGTTAAGCTTATCGGTAGTAAAGCAAAAGAACTTAAAGACAAAATAAAAGACGCTAATATTACTACTTCTGGAAAGTAAGGGTATGAATCCGTTAGCTAAAAAAGTTTTAATTACCATGGGTTTTCTTTTCATATATAGAATATTGGCATATGTGCCTGTTCCTGGGGTAAATTTGGATGTTATTAAAGATTTTTTCAGTATGCATCAGCACGATGCGTTCGGTATGCTTAATATGTTTAGCGGTAATGCGGTTAAAAGAATGAGTATTATTGCTTTGGGAGTTATGCCTTATATTACCGCTTCAATTATTCTGGAATTGCTTGCGGCTACTTTTCCTAGTCTTGGAGAGCTTAAAAAAGATTCTCAGGGCTTTCAAAAATATTTAAAAATAATCAAATATTCCACTGTTGCGATAGCTTTTATTCAATCAATTGGTATTGGAATAGGCCTTAGTTCTCTTACAGGACGGGGAGGCGAGAGTGCAGTTATGATCAATACTACCACTTTTGTTATTTTAACAGCTATTACCATGACCGCGGGAACAATGTTTCTTGTATGGGTTGGTGAACAAATTACAGACAGAGGCATAGGAAACGGTATAAGCTTAATTATTTTTGCAGGTATCGTCAGCAGGATTCCAAGTGCTTTCGTGGGGACGTTAAATTTGGTAGATGTAGGGGAACTTAGCATAATAGGATTATTATTCGTATTGTTTATTGTTGTTGTTACTATTACATTTATTATTTATGTGGAACTTGCAGAAAGAAGGGTTCCGATTTCTTATCAAAAAAAAGTTTTGATGCAGAACCGATTTAAAAGAATTATGAATTATATTCCTGTAAAAGTGAATATAAGTGGAGTTATTCCTCCAATTTTTGCAAGTGCTATTTTGATGTTTCCTCTTACAATATTAAGCAGTGTTCATAATTCTGTTTTAATACAAATAAGAGATATTTTAAATCCAAACGGTTATTTGTATCATGCATTAATTTTGATATTCGTTATCTTTTTTGCCTATTTTTATACAAGTATTGTTTTTAACGCAAAAGAAATTGCAGAAAATCTTAAAAAACAAGGTGGTTTTATCCCAGGAATTAGACCGGGTAAACAAACCAGTAAATTTTTAAACGGAGTTGCAAACAGACTGACTTTTTGGGGTGCTATGTATTTGGGCTTAATCACAATTTTACCGTGGCTTTTGGTTAAATTTGTAGGAATTAATTTTTATTTTGGCGGAACAGCGGTTCTTATTGTGGTTCAGGTTGCAATAGATACAATGAGAAAAATACAAGCACAGCTTACAATGCAAAAATATGATACTTTATCAGTCAAAGGGTTTTAACCCCTTTTTAATAAATACTAAAACAAGAAGGAAAAAATTATGGCTGTAATAATTAAAAAACCAAAAGAAATAGAAAAAATAAAAATTCCTGCAAAACTCGTAGGAAAGACATTAAGATTATTAAGAGAAAATGCAAAGCCGGGGTTAACTCCTGTAGAATTAGACAAAATGGCTGAAGATTTTATTAGAAGTAACGGCGGAAGGCCTTCTTTTAAAGGTTTATACGGTTTTCCGAATGCTGTTTGTATCAGCAGGGACAGTGTGGTAATCCATGGAATACCTGATGATAAACCTTTGAAAGAAGGTGAAGTAGTAGGTTTTGATGTAGGGGCAGAAATAGACGGATGGTATGGAGATGCGGCAATTACAATGGGTATTGGAAAAATTGAACCAAAATATCAGAAAATGATCGATATAACAAGAGGCGCTTTGTATCATGCAATCGAGCATATAAAACCCGGTATGAGATATAAACAGATAAGTAAACTTATAGAAGATTATATAACATCTCACGGATATGTGCCTCTTAAAGGTTACAGCGGACATGGAATAGGCAGAAAACCGCACGAAGAGCCTCAAATACTTAATTATGTGGAAGGAAAACCGAATCAGGGTGAAAAAGTGAAAAACGGGCATGTTTTTTGTTTGGAACCAATGGTTTGTCAAAGAAGCGGAGAGCCTGTTTCTGGAGAAAATGGATGGGACGTTTATTGTGATGATTTGGATATTGGTGTGCACTACGAACATCAAATTGCAGTTTTAAACAATAAACCAATAATATTAACAGAGGAGAATTAATGGGAAAAGACGTTTTAGAAATAGAAGGTAAAGTGGTGGACGCTTTACCTAATGCAATGTTTAAAGTAAAATTAGACGACTTAAATAAAGAAGTTTTATGTCATATATCAGGAAAAATCAGAATGAATTATATTAAAATTGTCCCGGGGGATAAAGTAAAAGTTGAAATAAATCCATACAGTTTGGATAAAGGCAGAATTACATACAGATATAAATAAGCGTTTATTTTAAAATTTCGTTTGTAATGTCTTCAATGTTTACCTTCATTTTTGCTATTGCTTTTAGATTGGGTTTAATTTTTTTATTATAGGCTAATTTTATATATTTTAATAAATCGGTTTTATTATTTGTCCAAAGCATTAATTTATTATCGATTTGCCATTTGTCATAATGGCTTATAAAACTTCTGGTTGAAATAGTCTGAGTTCCCAAAAAACAACTTTCTGTATTTATAGTGCCACCGCCTCCAATAAACAAATCGGCATCTTTTAACAGATGCTGCAAAAATATTTTTTCTTCTAAAATATGTGCAAAAGGAAATTCTTTTTTTAAATATTTACTTTCATATCTTGGAATTATAATAATATTTGCATTATATTTTTTATAAATTTCCGGTATTGTTTCATAAAGAAAAGGATATTTTTTATTAACGTAACCAGCTTTATATTCTTCTTCTCTAATCACTATAGTGAATTTGCTTCTATTTATATTATATTTTTGATAAATTTTTTCAATATAATTTTTATTGAATTTAAAATCTTTTAGCCAGATTAATGGATCAATAAAATTGTATTCAAAAATTTGATCTTTTGCTAAGCCCAGTCTTAAATATATTTCATCTGGAACTACAAAAGGTTTAAATACTTTAGTTGAAAGGGGAAGTGATAATTTAATTTGCGGAAGAGCTGATTTTAAATTGCTAGTATGTCCTTTAATAGGCATATCGTAAAAATTTATAACTTCAATTCCCAGACCAAAGCCAACTCTGCTTATATCAACAACACTTCCACTGATAACTTTTTTAACATTAAATTTTTTTATTATTTTTATTAAATCTTTTTGTCTGTTAATACTTGCATTAAGTTTTCCTTCTAAGCTTATTCCGCCATATTCTCCGATAGAAATATATTTTATATGATGCAAATCCAATATTTCGTTTAATTCGTTATAACCATATCCTCCTCTGGAAGTTACAATAACTTTAATATCTTTTTTTTTTAATTGTTTGATTATAGGAATAAAGAATAAAGCCCATTTTGCCATATCTAAATCAATTAAAATATTCAAATTTTATCTTTTAAATATTCAATGGTTTTTTTTAATCCTTTTTTTAACGGAATAGTTGGAGCCCAGTTTAATTTTTCTTTTACAAGGGTAATATTAGGTTTTCTTTTTTTAGGATCATCTTTTTGTTTTGGAAGAAAAATTATATTGCTTTTAGAATTTGTGAGTATTATTATTTTTTTGGCAATATCCAAAATTGTGTATTCTTCCGGATTTCCTAAATTAACAGGTCCTGAATAATTTGAATTCATCATTTTTATAATGCCATTTATTAAATCGTCTATATAACAAAAACTTCGTGTTTGTTTTCCGTTTCCATAAATGGTGATATCTTGATTTGTTAATGCTTGAACAATAAAATTACTAATAACTCTGCCGTCGTTTACATCCATATTCGGTCCGTATGTATTAAAAATTCTTATTATTTTAATGTCAAGATTTTTTGTTTTTTTAAAATTTATACATAAGGTTTCAGCACATCGTTTGCCCTCATCATAGCATGCTCTGGGTCCGATAGGGTTGACGTTACCATAATAATCTTCTTTTTGAGGGTGCATTAAAGGATCACCGTATATTTCACTAGTGGATGCCTGTAAAAATTTTGCGTTGTTTTTTTCCGTTAGTTCTAATAAATTTAGTGTTCCTATAAAAGATGTTTTTAATGTTTCTATTGGATGCCGAAAATATTTTTTGGGAGATGCAGGGCAAGCTAAATTATATATTTCATCAACTTTTAAATCAATTGGATTAATTATGTTATGATTAATTAACTTAAAATTAGGTTTATTCAGTAAATGTTGTATATTGTTTATATTTCCTGTCAAAAAATTGTCTATACAATATATAAAATTATCTTTTATAAGTTTGTTACATAAATGACTTCCAATGAATCCTGCACCGCCTGCTATTAAAATTTTTTTCAATATATATCCTTTGCTTGATGTTTTATGTAAAATTTAGGGTCTGTTATTTTTTTCCCTATTTTAATTGCTTTTGCCTTGTTCATTCCAAAAACTTCTGCATAATCTCCGTGAAATCCATCGCAAATATCTGCAATATCGCAATTTTTGCAAATATCGCATTTTTTATAACCTGTATGTTTTTCGACTCTTAATTTTGCGTTGTTTTTATATAAAAGTTTTTTTGGTACATCGGCACTAAATAATTTTAACATTAATTTAAATATATCGTAATCACTTGCATCTTTATAATAATGTTTTTTAGTCCCGTATTTGCTCCATTCACTAAAATCAATTCCATTATATTCGTTTAAATTATAAAGTAGAATAGGCACAGGTTTGTCTAATTTGTCAGAATTTGTTTTTTGATTAAATCTTGTTGTCCAGCTCCAAGAATTGTAATCCCATTCATGGTGATCATATGGGAGTTGTTGGAAATTATATATATTTTTCCTATAAGGTTCGTCTAACATACAAATAGGAAAATATCTAACATTTACTTCAATGCTATTTTTTTCTAATAAATCAATTGCTTTTTGTAAATTTTCTTTTAAATCACTGTATTTTGGCACATCTGTTAAATCTCTTTTTCCCTGTTGATCCGCAAAAGGATTAAATGCTATAAAATTAACAACCCTAGCTCCTGT